>JAYTAJ010000940.1:0-3048 GCA_043737575.1 Myxococcales bacterium
TCGCTCGGCACGTACAGGAGCAGCGCCTCGTTCCAGCGCAAGGACGGGATCGACGAGATGATCGCCGCGCCCCAGATGATCAGCCCGACCAGGAACAGCGGCACCGCGGTGATCGCGACCGCGGCGCGCTCGAAGCGGCCGGTCAACCGCGACGCCAGGATCGGCAGCGCGAAGCCCAGGCCGATCAAGAGCGACCACACCCGCCCGGTCGGCCCCGAGTCGGGGATCGGCGGGCCCCGCCGCTCGTAGAGCAGCTCCGACTTCGCGCCGAAGTGCGCCTCGACCTCGTCGCGCAGCACGAACGGATGGAACATCGCCGCCCACACCGACGGGTGGTGATCGAGGTAGCGGCCGACCGCGAAGTCGCCGAACGCGATCATCGGCGGAAACTCGGCCATGCCGCTGATGCCCATCTGCCGCAAGGTCGCCGAGTAGTCGCGCTCGGTGCCGCCCTTGAGCTTGCCGCCGGTGCCGACGTCGATGATGTCGCGCAGGCGCGTCGTGCAGTTGTCGACGAAGTGATCGTAGATGTACGAGCCGTGACGCGGATCGAGATCGTGCAGCAGCTTGGCCTCGATCGCGCGCGCCTCGGGCTCGGTCAGCGGCAAGATCTGCCGCCAGATCGTGCGGTCCTCCTCCTGGTAGAAGCGCATCATCCCCGAGACCGGGATCGCCTCGACGAAGAACACCTGCTCGCCGCGGATGAAGCGCCAGGTCAAGGTCGTGCCCGGCATCGTGAAGTCGGTGACGCCGTAGTTGAAGCACGCGGTCTCGCGGCCGGCCTCGTGGTAGTCGAGGCACAGCGCGGTGTGGCCGAACTTCTCGAAGATCAGCTCGCCGCGGCCGAAGGTGTAGAGGTGCACGACCGGCGCGGTGAGCCCGGGGGTCGCGTCGACCCGACCCATGCGGCCGTGCTGGGCGTGGGCGACGCCCGCGATCGCGACGACCGCGGCGACGATCGCGAGCTGGGCGAGGCGGAGGCGCGGCGTCACGGCGCGGCGGGCTTGTCGAAGGTCTTGGGATCGACGACCGGATCGAGCTCGACGGTGTCGACCTTGAGATCCGACGTCTCGCTGCCGCCGACGCTCAGCCGCTGATGCGCGATCTGGATGCCGCCGACATCGCGGTAGTCGTCGAAGGTCTCGCGGGTCTCGGCGCCGCCGTTCAGGTAGCGGGTCTGCCGCAACAGGTGGGTCTGCTGATCGAGGAAGAGCAGCGCCTCGAACGGGCCGGCCGCGATGCGGATGACGTCGCACGCGGCGCCGCCGACCTTCTCGGTGCCGACCAGCTCCGCGATGGTGCCGCGATCCTTCGCGCGCAGGAGGATGAACTCGGGATCGATGAAGCGCTGCTGGATCAGCGCCGGCACCTGCGACGCCGGGATGTCGTCGATGCCGGCCGGGCCCGACTGCCAGCCGGCGTTGCCGGTCACCGCGATGACGACGCTGAACTGCTTCGCCAGCTCGATGTCCATGCGCATCCGATCGGGCAGCACCAGCGTGCGGCGGAACACCACGTCGAGCTTCTGGCCCTGGGCCGACAGCGTGCCCGACGCCGACATCTTCATCGTCTTCAGCGTCGCGAGCCGCGACCCACCCTTGGCCGCGAGCGCGGCGTCGATGATCTTGGTGGCGGCGGCGACCTTGGCCGGATCGCTCGGCGCCGCGGTCCCGGAGTCGGGCTGCGGGCCGATCGCGTCGGTGAACGCGACCCGCTGGAACGGGATGCCGGCCGCCTCGAGCTGCGGGCCGACCTGGGCGCCGTCGCCGACCAGCACGATCGCCGCGGTCTCGGGCCGCAAGATCTCGCGCGCGGCCTCGGCGGCGTCCTCGGCGCCGACCTTGGCGACCAGGAGCGGAAAGTCGGTGACGTAGGCCTCCGACAGGCCGTGCAGATCGGCGGTGACCAGCGCGGCGGCGACGTCGTCGGCGCCCGCCAGCCGCAGCGCGTAGCTGCCCGCGAGGTTGGCGATCGCGGCCTCGACCTCGTCGGCGGTCGGGCCGGCGTCGCGCATCTTCGCCATCTCGTCGAGCACCAGCTTGAGCGTGGCGACGGTCTCCTCGGTCCGCGTGAACGTGGTCGCGACCAGCGCGCCGCGCTCGAGGTTGCGATCGAACGCCGTCGACGCGCCGTAGCTCTTGCCGCCCTGGCTGCGCACCACGGTCATGAGGCGCGAGCTGAACGCGCCGCCGCCGAGCGCGTAGTTCCACACCAGCGACGGGAAGAACCGCGAGTCGTCGTGGCGGAGGCCGAGCTGGGCGATCCGGATCTGGGTCTGGGTCAGGCCCGGCTTGTCGACCAGGCGGATCTTGGCGGCGGCGAGCGTCGGATCGACGTGGCGCGGCCGGGCCGGCACCGTCGCCTTCTTCCAGCCACCGAACGCCCGCGTCAGATCGCGCTTCAGGGTCGGGATGTCGACGTTGCCCGCGATCGCGAGCTGGGCGTTGCCGGGCACGAACCAGGTCTTGTGCCAGGTCGCCAGATCGGCGCGCGTCAGCTGCTGCACCGACGCCGCCGACGTCACCCAGCCGCGCACGTGATCGTTGCCCCACAGGAGGTTCTGCACGTGGGCTGCGGCGAGCTGACCGGTGTCGTCGAGGCGACGGCTGATCTCGGCGAGCAGCGCCGCCTTGGCCTTGGCGATCTCGTCGGCCGCGAAGCTCGGCTGCATCACCATCTCGGGCAGGAGCTCGAGGCAGGTCTTGTGATCCTTCGCGAGCGTCGCGCAGGTGATCCAGGTCGCCTCGAAGTTGGCGTCGGCGGTGATCGCGCCGCCGACGAAGTCGATCGCCTTGGCGATCGCGAGCGCGTTCTTCTTCTTCGTGCCTTTCGGCAGGAGGTTCGCGGTCAGCTCCGACACGCCGAGGCGCGCCAGCGGCTCCTCACCGCGGCCGGCCCGGACCGCGAGCTGCATCGCCACCGTCGGCAGCCGATCGCTCTTCACGATCAGCACCTCGAGGCCGTTGGGCAGCGTGAAGCGCTCGAGGATCGGCAGCGTCACCGCCTGCGGCGGCTTCGGCGCGGGCGCCTTGATCAGATCGGTGCGGC
>JAYTAJ010000941.1:0-3047 GCA_043737575.1 Myxococcales bacterium
GCGGTGGGGCCGTGGAGGTGGGTCGCGACGGCGTCGGCGCGATCGCCGAGCGGGACCTTGTGGGCGGCGAGGATCTCGGCGATGCGGCGGCGGAAGCGACCGCTCTCCTCCTCGGGGCGCAGGAACGCGGCGAGCAGCGGCTCGGTGGTGAGCGCGGCGTCGGCGTCGGCGACCGACTCGGCGGCGGTGACGCGGACGTTCTGATCGAAGTCCTTCAGGTACGGCAGGACCCGCTGGGTGACGTCGGTGCCGCCGTCCTTCCACTCGGCCATCCACCGGATCACGTCGAGGCGGCGCTCGGGATCGCGGGTGTAGCCGGGCTTTTCGTCGGCGAGCAGCTCGTCGATGACCTCGAGGGTCTGCGGCCGATCGGCGATGGCGCCGAGCACCGCGAGGGCGTGGGACAGCTGAGTCGCGGTCTTCATCCACCGGCGCATCGGCGTCAGCGCGACCGGGCCCTTGGCGGTCAGCACCTCGACGACCCAGGACTTCTCCTGCTGATCCTCGACGTGGTTGTTGCTGGTGATGCCCCAGCGCTTGCAGAGGCCGAACAGCGCGTCGTCGGTGCCGTCCTCGCGGAGCTTCTCGAGCGCGCCCCAGCGATCCGCTTGCTGGGACAGCTTGTTGGTGGCGCGCTCGATGGTGCGCTGCAGCGACTTTTCCTTGGAGAACAGACCGAAGACCATGGCGGCGGAAGCTAGCACTCGTTGCCGCCGCGCACTACCTGCCCGATCTCCTGCGGTCTATCGCCCGAGTCATTGGCCAGTGCCGGTCAGCATCACCGTCCGCGGCCCGCCCGGGCTCGCGTTCAGCGTGAGCATCGAGCTCTGGGCCCCGGTCGCGGTCGGCGCGAACTGCACCGTCACGCTGCACGTCGCGGCCGCGGCCACGGTCCCGCCCGCGCAGTCGTCGGCGGTGATCGTGAACGCGCCGGTCGGCGCTGTGGTCGTGACCGCGCCGGTGGTCACCGCGCCGTTGTTGGTCACGGTCACGGTCAGCGACGCCATCTGGCCGGTGTTGAGGGGGCCGAACGCCAGGGTCGGGGCCGCGGTCAGCGCGGCGACGCTGTCGCCGGTCAGGTTGATCGACACCGAGCCGCCGGTGGTCGCCACCGCCGCGGCGACGCCGGACGCGGCGCCGACGCCGGTCGGCGCGTAGCGGACGTCGAACGAGCAGGTGGTCGCGGGGCCGAGGGTCTGGCCGCTGCAGGTGTCGCTGGCGCCGGTGACGCGGCTGAAGGTCGACGAGCCGGTCAGGTTGATCGCGATCGCCGACGTCGTCGCGCCGCCGTTGTTGCGGACCATGACGGTCGCGGTCGCGGTCTGGGTCTGGATCACGGTGCCGAACGCCAGCGGGCTGGTGGTGGTGATCACCAGCATCGCCGCGGCCGCGTCGATCGGCGCATCGGTGGGCGCGTCGATCGCGGCGTCGATCGCGGCGTCGATCGCGGCGTCGACCTCGCTGGCGTCGGGATCGGTCCCGTCGATCACCGCGCCGTCGTTGGCCGACGCGTCGACCGTGCTCGGCTCGCACACCAGGCCGTCGGCGGCGCCATCGAGCTTGCACCAGCCGTCGGTGGCGCAGAAGTAGCCGCTCGGGCACGCGGTGTCGGCGCCGCACAGGAACGCGCAGGTCGGCTTCGGCGTCTCGTAGCAGGCCGCCGACGTCAGCACCGCAGCGACGACCGCGATCGCGGCGCGCATCAGAACGCCCACCCGACCACGACGCCGCCGCCGTGACGATCGACCGCGGGCCGCAGCCGCGCCGCCTTGGTCGTGCGCTCGGAGCTGCTGGTGCCGTCGAGGATGAACAGGGTCACCGCGATCACCGCGGTGGCGCCGGCGCCCGCGAGCGCGATCGTGGCGAGCTGATCGAACCGCTCGCCGTCGGCCTCGAGGCTGGCGTACTGGGCGCTGACCTCGTCGAAGCGGACCGGCCGCCCGCCGTTGCGGAAGTCGATCAGCGACTGCAGATCTTCCTCGCTGCCCTCGGCGGACATCGCGAGCACGACGCCCGCGGCGGCGAGCCCGACGGTGAGGCCGGTCGCGATCCACGCACCCTTGCGCTGCCACGAGCTGCTGGTGTCGGTGAAGCTGGGGCCGCCGTCGCCGGTGCCGAGGCCGGGCTCGCCATCGCCGAGGCCGGGGCTGGGCTCGAGGGGCAGATCGCCCGGCGGCAGGTCGCCGACCGGCGGCTCGACCGGGCGCTGATCAGCGGGCGCCGAGCACACCGCGATGCGCTCGGTGGTGAGGCGGCGGTAGTCGTCGCTGGGGTTGCCCTCCTTCAGGTAGCGGTTGTAGTAGGTGAGGGCGACGGGGCACTTGCCGGCCTTCTCGTTGGCCTGGCCGATCTTGAAGAACAGGATCGGATCCTTGGTGATGTCGAAGGCGATGCCGTACTCGAGGGCGGCGCTGCGGAAGTCGCCGCTCGCCATCGCGGTCTCGGCGGCCTTGTAGTGCTCGGCCGCGGACTTGTAATCGGGCGGCGCGGGCTGGGCCTCGGCCGTCGCGACGAGGGCGGCGAGGGTCACGCAGACCGCGACCAGGACACGTGGGATCATCGCCGCGATGGTAACTGAAAGCCGACGGTGGCGCCAAGGGCGGCGCGGACGCAGCCTGCGGCCCCGTGCTATAGAGCGCGCGCCATGGCGAAGATCGATCAGGTCCGCAACATCGGCGTCGTGGCGCACATCGACGCTGGCAAGACCACGGTGTCCGAGCGCTTCTTGTTCCACTCCGGCAAGATCCACAAGGCCGGCGAGGTCCACGACGGTGAGACCCAGATGGACTGGATGGAGCAGGAGCGCGAGCGCGGCATCACGATCACCGCCGCCGCGACCACGTTCGAGTGGGGCAAGCACGAGATCCACCTGATCGACACGCCCGGCCACGTCGACTTCACGATCGAGGTCGAGCGCTCGCTGCGCGTCCTCGACGGCGCGGTCGTGGTGTTCTGCGCGGTCGGTGGCGTCCAGCCGCAGTCGGAGACGGTCTGGCACCAGGCCGACAAGTTCCGCGTGCCGCGCCTGGCGTTCGTCAACAAGCTCG
>JAYTAJ010000942.1:0-6948 GCA_043737575.1 Myxococcales bacterium
CGGCCGCACAGGTAGAAGCCCGGCCCGTCGCCGTTGCCGCAGGCCTCGGCATCGGTGAAGTGGCCGCCGGTCCGCTCGGTGATCGGCTTGTTGCATGCGTCGCAAAGCTGCTCAACCTCGTAGCGTCCAGCGGTGTCGCGGCGCCGATTTCCGCCCGTGATCATGCGCGATAGGGTAGCACCGGCCCGGCGTCGGCGAGTGACCGTCCCGAGCGTCGAATCGAGCGCGCCAAGGAGCGATCGGGATGCTGCCACGGTGCTGCCACGCGAGGCGCTACAGGGCGGAACTCGACGGGGCGACGCGGACTCTATCGTCTCGAAATCGCTCTAACGTAGCGCCGTCCATGACGCCCCACTGATAGGGGACCCGGTGGGGGCGTGACCCCAGCGGGGGAAGGACTGGTGACAGTCCTTCCGAAAGATCAGAGGAGCCGCCCGGATTTGAACCGGGGAATGGAGGTTTTGCAGACCTCTGCCTTACCACTTGGCTACGGCTCCGACGGAGAGCGGTTTACCAAAGCGCCGCCGGTGGCTGCAAGCGCGCTGGTGCGCATTAGCGGGGACGGGGGTCTTGCACCCCTGGCATGGCCTTGGTAGACGCGCTTGACCCTCGATGATCGACCGCTACAGCCGCCCCGAGTTCGCTGCGATCTGGTCCGATCGCGCGCGCTTCGCGTGGTGGCTCGAGATCGAGCTGGCGGCGTGCGCGGCGATGGAGACGACGGGGCAGGTCCCGCTCGGCACCGCCGCCGCGGTGCGGGCCGACGCCGAGGGCCGCCTCGATCCCGAGCGCATCCTCGCGATCGAGCAGACCACGCGCCACGACGTCATCGCGTTCCTCAGCCACGTCGAGGAGCTGGCCGGCCCGCCCGCGCGCTGGCTCCACCTCGGCATGACGTCGTCCGACGTCCTCGACACCGCGCTGGCCCTGCAGACGGTCCGCGCCCTCGACGGCATCCTGGCCGGCCTCGACGGCCTCGCCGCCGCCCTCGCCGATCAGGCCCGGACCCACGCGACGACCGCGGTGATGGGCCGCTCGCACGGCATCCACGCCGAGCCGATCACCGCGGGGCTCACCTTCGCGCGCTGGTACGCCGAGGTGAAGCGCGCCGCGGTCCGGATCGCCCGCGCCAAGGACTCGATCGCGGTCGGCAAGATCGCGGGCGCGGTCGGCGTGTACGGCAACCTCGATCCCGCGGTCGAGACCGCGGCGCTGGGCGCCCTCGGGCTCGCGGCCGAGACCGTCGCGACCCAGATCGTCGCGCGCGATCGCCACGCCGAGGTGCTGTGGGCGCTGGCGATGGTCGGCACCGCGGTCGAGCAGATCGCGCTCGGCGTGCGCCACTGGCAGCGCACCGAGGTCGGCGAGGCCGAGGAGGGTTTCGGCGCGGGCCAGAAGGGCTCGAGCGCGATGCCGCACAAGAAGAACCCGATCCTGTCGGAGAACCTGACCGGCCTGGCGCGGCTCCTGCGCGGCTACGCCGGCGCTGGCCTCGAGGACGTCGCGCTGTGGCACGAGCGCGACATCTCGCACTCGAGCGTCGAGCGGGTCAGCTTCCCTGACGCCACGATCCTCGCCGATTTCATGCTGGCCCGGGCCACCCGCCTGGTGCGCGAGCTGGTGGTGCACCGCGAGCGCATGCGCGCCAACCTCGAGGCCTCGGGGGGCCTGTGCTTCTCCGAGGCGGTGCTGCTGGCGCTGATCGGCAGCGGTCTGCCGCGCCAGGAGGCCTACGTCTACGTCCAGCGCTGCGCCCACGCCGCGCTCGCCGACGGCGCCGCCCGCGGTGGTGGTGCGCCGCCCGGTCGGTTCCGCGCGCTGCTCGGCGCCGACGCGGTGGTCGGCGCGCGCCTCACCACCGCCGAGCTCGACGCCTGCTTCGATCTCGATCACCACCTGCGCCACGCGCCGCTGATCCTGTCCCGCGCCCTGGGCCACGACGCCGCGCGCGGCGATCCGACCTGACGGAGGAACCCATGGACCTCGCACCCGCCAGTCTCACCGCGCAGCTCGATCACACCCTGGATCGCACCGAGTGGACGACGATGGCCGGCCGCGGTCCGCTCACGCGCTACGACGGCAAGGTCCGCGACTGCTACATCGATCGCGAGCGCGGCGAGCGCATCATCGTCGTGACCGATCGCCTCAGCGCCTTCGACATCGTGATCGGGCTCATCCCGTGGAAGGGGCAGGTCCTGAACCAGATGGCGCAGCACTGGTTCGCGGCGACCGCGCACCTCGCGCCCAACCACGTCATCGCCAGCCCCGATCCCAACGTGATGATCGCGCGCGAGGTCCAGCCGCTCGCGGTCGAGCTGGTGATGCGCGGCTACCTCACGGGTGTCACGTCGACGTCGATCTGGAAGGCCTACGAGAGCGGCGCGCGCCACTTCGCCGGCCACGCGTTGCCCGACGGGCTGCGCAAGAACGAGCAGCTGCCGCGGCCGCTGCTGACGCCGTCGACCAAGGCGGCCAAGGGCGGCCACGACGTCACGGTCAGCCAGGACGAGCTGCTCGCGATGGGGCAGGTGAGCGCCGCGCACTTCGAGACCGCGGCCGCGATCGCCGAGCGGCTGTTCGCGTTCGGTCAGGCCCGCGCCGCCGAGCGCGGCCTGATCCTCGCCGACACCAAGTACGAGATGGGCGTGACCGCCGACGGCACCGTGATCGTGATCGACGAGATCCACACTCCCGACTCGTCGCGCTACTGGTACGCCGACGACTATCAGGCCCGGCTCGCCGCGGGCCAGGAGCCGCGCAGCCTCGACAAGGAGTACGTGCGCCGCTACCTCGCCGAGGACGCCGGCTACCGTGGCGATGGGCCGCCGCCGCCGCTGCCCGATCACGTGCGGGTCGAGGCAGCGCGGCGCTACATCGCGAGCTTCGAGCAGGTGACCGGCACCGCGTTCGTGCCGGTCCCGGGCGATGCCCGGCCGCGGATCGCGCAGGCGCTGGGGGCGGAGTGATCCTGCAGGTCGTCGAGGGCGGTGCGGCGCGATCGCCGGCCCGCCTCGCGCGCACGCTCGCGACGATCCAGCACCACAACCCCGACGTCGGCGCCGTCACCGCGCGGTTCGTGCATGTGGTCGCGCTGGCGCGGGCGCTCACCGCCGACGAGCACGCGGTGCTCGCGCAGCTCCTGACTTACGGGCCGCGGTGGGATGCGGACGCGCCGATCGCCGACGACGCGCGCGTCGTGGTGCCGCGGCTCGGCACGATCTCGCCGTGGTCGTCGAAGGCGACCGACATCGCGCACACGTCGGGCCTCGACGCGATCCGCCGCATCGAGCGCGGCGTGCGGTGGTGGTTCCGCGGCACGATCGCCGACGCCGCCGCGCTCGATCGCGCGATCGCCGATCGCATGACCGAGACCGTGCTGTCCGCCGACGCGCCGCTCGACGGGCTGTTCGCGTCGGGTGCGCCGCGGCCGCTCGGCACGATCGCGCTCGGCGCCGATCCCGCGGCGGCGCTGGCGGCCGCCAACGTCACGCTCGGCCTCGCGCTGGCGCCCGACGAGATCGACTACCTCGCCGCGGCGTACGCGGGGCTCGGCCGCGATCCGACCGACGTCGAGCTGATGATGTTCGCGCAGGCCAACAGCGAGCACTGCCGCCACAAGATCTTCAACGCCCGGTTCGTGATCGACGGCGCGCCGCAGGAGCGATCGCTGTTCCAGCTGATCAAGGCGTCGACCGCGGCGGCGCCGGGCGGCGTGCTGTCGGCGTACAGCGACAACGCCGCGGTGTTCGCCGGGCCGATCGGCGATCGCTTCTTCGCCGACCCCGATCGGGTCTACCGCGCCCACCGCGAGCCGGTCCACGTGCTGCTGAAGGTCGAGACCCACAACCACCCGACCGCGATCGCGCCGTTCCCGGGCGCGGCGACCGGCTCGGGTGGCGAGATCCGCGACGAGGGCGCGACCGGCCGCGGCGCTCGGCCCAAGGCCGGCGTGGTCGGCTTCACCGTCGGCGATCTGCGGCTGCCGGGCGCGGTGCAGCCGTGGGAGGTCGATCACGGCAAGCCCGATCGCATCGCGTCGGCGCTCGAGATCATGCTCGACGGGCCGCTCGGCGGCGCCGCGTTCAACAACGAGTTCGGCCGGCCCGCGATCGGCGGCTACTTCCGCACCTTCGAGCTGACCGTGCCCGGGCCGCGCGGCCCCGAGGTCCGCGGTTACCACAAGCCGGTGATGATCGCGGGCGGCGTCGGCAATGTCCGGGAAGCGGACGTCCTGAAGCTGCCGCTGCCGGCCGACGCGCCGCTCGGCGTGCTCGGCGGCCCGGCGCTGCTGATCGGCCTCGGTGGCGGCGCCGCGTCGTCGATGGCGCAGGGCACGTCCCACGCCGAGCTCGACTTCGCGTCGGTGCAGCGCGACAACGCCGAGATCCAGCGCCGCTGCCAGGAGGTGATCGACGCGTGCTGGGCGCTCGGCGCCGCCAACCCGATCCTGTCGATCCACGACGTCGGCGCGGGCGGGCTGTCGAACGCGCTGCCCGAGCTCGCCCATGGCGGCGGCCGCGGCGCGCGGTTCGATCTGCGGGCGATCCCGTCGGGCGATCCGGCGATGTCGCCGGCCGAGCTGTGGTGCAACGAGGCCCAGGAGCGCTACGTCGTCGCGCTCGCGCCCGGCCGCGAGGCGGACTTCGCGGCGCTGTGCGCCCGCGAGCGCGCGCCGTGGGCGGTGCTCGGCCACACCACCGACCTGCCGCATCTGCGCGTCGACGATCCGCTGCTCGGCGCGCCCGCGGTCGACGTGCCGCTCGACGTCATCCTCGGCAAGGCGCCGCGGATGGTGCGCGACGCCCGCCGCGAGCCGGTGGCGTTCGCGCCGCTCGATCTGCGCGGCGTCACCGTCGCCAGCGCCCTCGAGCGGGTGCTGCGGCTGCCGACCGTCGCCGACAAGACCTTCCTCGTCACGATCGGCGATCGCTCGGTCGGAGGGCTGGTGGTGCAGGAGCCGATGGTCGGGCGCTGGCAGGTGCCGGTCGCCGACGTCGCGGTCACCGCGACCGACTTCACCGGCTCGACCGGCGAGGCCATGGCGATGGGCGAGCGGCCGCCGGTCGCGCTGTTGTCGCCGGCCGCGGCGTCGCGCCTCGCGATCGCCGAGGCGATCACCAACCTGGTCGCCGCGCCGATCGCCGCGCTCGGCGACGTCAAGCTGTCGTGCAACTGGATGGCGGCGGCGGGCTGGCCCGGCGAGGACGCGCGGCTCTACGACGCGGTGGCGGCCGCGGGCGCCGAGCTGGCGGTCGCGCTCGGCGTCGCGATCCCGGTCGGCAAGGACTCGATGTCGATGAAGACGGTGTGGCGCGACGGCGACGGCGAGCACGCCGTGGTCTCGCCGATCACGCTGGTCGCGACCGCGGCCGCGGCGATCGCCGACATCGATCGCGTGCTCACGCCCGACGTCGGCTTCGCCGCCGATCGGCCCGGACCGTACACGCTGATCGTCGTCGAGCTCGGCGGCGGCCGCGTTCGCCTCGGCGGCTCGTGCCTGGCCCAGGTCCACGGCCAGCTCGGCGATACGCCGCCCGATCTCGACGACCCCGCCGACCTGCGCCGCTTCGTCGCCGCGATGGCGCGGTGCCGCGATCGCCTCGCCGGGTACCACGATCGCTCCGACGGCGGCCTGATCGTCACGCTGCTCGAGCTGGCGTTCGCGTCGGGCGCCGCCCTCGATGTCCGGCTTCCGGACGGTCGGGATCCGCTGGCCGCGCTCTACGCCGAGGAGCTCGGCGCGGTGGTCGCGGTCGCGGCCGCCGACGTCGACTTCGTCCGCGCCGCGCTCGCCGAGCTGCCGCACTGGATCGCCGGCACGATCGCGCCGGGCGATCGGATCGTCGTGCGGGCCGGCGCCGAGGTGCTGCTCGATCGATCGCGCCACGCGCTGCGCGCGATCTGGTCGGAGACGACCTGGCGCATGCAGACCCTGCGCGACGATCCGACCTGCGCCGACGAGGAGCGTCAGGTCCGCGCCGATCGCGCCGACCCCGGCCTGGTCGAGGCGGTGACCTTCGATCCCGACGCGCCGCGGAAGTCCCACCACGGCCCGCGGCCCGCGGTCGCGATCCTGCGCGAGCAGGGCTGCAACTCGCAGGTCGAGATGGCCGCGGTCTTCACCGCCGCCGGCTTCGAGGCGGTCGACGTCCACATGACCGACCTCCACGGCGGCCTGTCGCTCGATCGCTTCCGCGGGCTGGTCGCGGTCGGCGGCTTCTCCTACGGCGACTTCCTCGGCGCCGGCGAGGGCTGGGCCAAGAGCCTGCGCTACGGCGCCGCGGCCCGCGCCAGCCTCGCGCGCTTCGTGGCGCGACCCGACACCTTCGCGCTCGGGGTGTGCAACGGCTGCCAGATGCTGTCGGCGCTCCACGATCTGGTGCCAGGCGCCGAGCACTGGCCACGGTTCGTGCGCAACCGGTCCGAGCAGTTCGAGGCGCGGCGCGCGCTGGTCGAGGTGATGCCGAGCCCGTCGATCTTCTTCCGCGACATGATCGGCGCGCGGCTGCGCATCGTGGTCTCCCATGGCGAGGGCCGGGCCGAGCCGCGCCGCGACGGTGATCTCGAGGCGCTCGCGGCGCAGCAGCTGATCGCGCTCCGCTTCGTCGACGGTCACGGCGCGCCGACCGCGCGCTATCCGTACAACCCCAATGGCTCGCCCGGCGGCGTCACCGGCCTCACCACCCCCGACGGCCGCGTCACGATCCTGATGCCGCACCCCGAGCGCACGCCGCGCAGCGCGTGGCGCCAGATGTTCGCCAGCGCCCGCGCCTGGATCGGCTAGCGCGCCCGCGCCGCGAACGCGTCGATCAGCTCGCGCGCGATGCTGAGCTTGGGCGGCAGCGGCGGCAGCTCGTCGGGGCCGAACCAGCCCGCGTCGACGATCTCGCTGCCGTCCGCGACGATCTCGCCGCCCGCCCAGCGCGCGGTGAAGCCGATCATCAGCGA
>JAYTAJ010000943.1:0-3043 GCA_043737575.1 Myxococcales bacterium
ACCGCCGAGCCCGAGTCCAACCTCGACTGCGCCCTCGACTATCCGGTCGGTGACACCTTCACGGTCACCGATCTGTGCCGCGCCCGCGGCTACGTCTACCAGCAGGCGATCCGCGCGTGGGAGGGGACGGTGCCCAGCGTCAATCACAGCACCGAGGCGGGGGGACAGGTCCTGGCGATCGACGCCTGGGGCCGCCCGACGTCGACCCACGATCAGGGCGATCTGCGTCGCACCGACGACGACGTCTGCACACTCATCACCTACGGCAACGGCGCGCCGTTCCCGTCGGTGGTGACCTCGGTGACGCTCACCGACTGCATCGTCGACGGCACGTCGCGCATCCTCGCCCGGTCGCGGTTCCTCTACGACAATCAGCCATTCGGCAGCGTCACGGTCGGGCGCCTCACCCAGCGCTGGGTCGATCGCTACGACGCGACCGGCTTCCTCGGTACGTTCCTCGACGAGTCGTACACCTACGACGGGTTCGGCGAGATCGCGACCGCGGTCTCGGTGCGCACCCTGGGCGGCGCGTCGACGCGCACCATCGGCTTCCTCCGCGACGGGTTCGGCGCGTCGATCACCAGCACCAGCGAGACCGCGTCGGACGTCGGCCGCACCTTCACCAAGACCATCCAGGCGTCGACCTGGCCGTCGAGGGGGGCGTCGTCGATCGATCAGGCCGGCATCAAGACCGCGGTCGAGCTCGACGCCTTCGGACGGCCACGGCGCGAGACCGTCGAGGCGAGCGGCAATCGCTGGACGCTGCGGCAGATCACCTATCCGACCGATCCGGCGGACCGCAAGATCATCGTCGACACCTTCCCCGGCAACACGCCGGCGGGCAGCGAGGCGTCCGCCCCGCGGCAGCGCACGACGACACTGCTCGACGCGCTCGGTCGCGCGCGCTTCACGCAGAGCGAGCTGGGATCGAGCTACGCACAGCAGACCATCGTCAGCGACCTCGTCGCCCGCGACGATCTCGGCCGCGTGGTCTTCGCCGCGGCGCCGTTCGCGACGTCGGCGCAGCTGTTCGATCCCGGGAGCCCCGCGTTCCTGCCGTACGGGACGACGGTGATGTACGACGCGCGCGGTCGCACGACCAAGGTCGTCGAGGCCAACGGCTGGAACGATGGTGCGACCGCGACGTCGGTCGCCGGCAAGGTCTACGTCTCGACGACGAGCTACCAGTACGCGCAGGGCCAGTCCGTGGTCGGCACGCGCGGCGCCGACGCCAACGACCCGAGCTCGCCGCGGTTCGGCCACGTCGACCAGGCGTACCGAAGCGCGCTCGGCCGCGAGACCCGGCGCGTGCGCAAGGACGCCGCCGGGGCCATGCTCGACGTGATCGACCAGACCTTCGATCGGCTCGGCCGGGTCACGATGACCACGCGCTACGGCGACCCGACGTCGATGACCGGCGTCACCGTCTGGAAGAGCCACTACGACTCGCTGGGGCGGCGCATGCGGCTCGACGAGCCGAGCGTGTCGCCGATGATCTCGACGTTCGACGAGGATGGCAACGAGCTCGAGACCGCGTGGCAGGACGGCACCACGCGTCGAGTCACGCGCACGGCGTACGACGGCTTCGGCCGCGTGACGTCGCAGACCCTCGCGTCGACGCTGATCGGACAGCCAGAGACCGTCGAGTCGCACGACCTCTATCACTACGACGTGCGCGCGGGCGACGGCGACGAGCCGCTCACCGATGGCAGCGTGTTGCTCGGGCGGCTGGCGTGGGCCGAGAATCCTGCCGTCGGCAAGGTGTACTTCGGGTACGACGGCTTCGGCCGCGGCAACGCCGAGGTCTACGAGTACAGCGGGCACGGCGTGGTGCGGCAGGAGTCGGCGCTGACCACGGGCGGCGTCCCGACCTCACTGACGCTGACGACGCCGCAGACGACTGACGTCATCAGCTACGTCCACGACAGCGCGTGGCGCACGCGGCAGGTGAAGAAGGGCAGTACGGCCCTGTTCGATGCGGTCAACGTGACCGCGCTCGGCCAGTACGAGAACGTGAAGTACGGCAACGGCGTCACCGAGAAGTTCACGCACGACCCCGTCGGTCGCCGCGAGCAGCAGAAGTGGATGGCGTACACCGCCGGTGGCACCTACTCGTTCGAGACGCTCACCCGCGACGGCGCCGGCCGCGTCACCGAGGAGCGGCACACCACGCCCACCACCGCGTCGACGTACCACGCGACGTTCGACAGCCTCGGGCGCCTCGCCACCCGTCTGCAGTCGGGCGGCATCGTGCCCGGACTCGAGATGTTCACGTACGACGGCCTCGGCAACTTCAAGACCCGGACCTCGACGACCGGCAGCGGCAACCGCACGTACACCACCGAGCCCGCAGACCGCGATCGGCTGTGCCGCTACGCGCCGCCTGGCGGCAGCGCGTGCCTGTTCAAGTACGACGGCGCCGGCAACGTCACCGACGATCTGACGCAGCCCACGACGCGGTCGTTCACCTACGACGCCGGCCAGCGGATCCGCGAGATCACCAAGGGCGCGTCGAAGGTGACGATGACCTACGGCCCCGTCGGCCGCATGAAGACCGTCGTCGGCGGGCCCAACGCGCGCACCGTCTGGCGCTTCGGCGGCGCGATCGAGGAGCGCAAGCGGACCGACGGCGTCGTCCAGATCGAGCGCATGATCGGCGGCCCGCTCGGCGCCATCGCCAGCCTGCGCACCGCACTCAACGCCAGCGGCGCGCCGACCGCGACCGAGACCATCTACACGCACGGCGACGGCCGCGCCAACCGCCTGTTCACCCGCTCCAACGGCGCCGTCGTTCAGGCGCCCACCTACGCCAGCTTCGGCGCGACCACCAGCGGCACGTCCTCCGGCGACCCCCTGACGTCGACCGACGACCTGTGGAATGGCGGTGACAACCTCCCCGAGGTCGGCCTCGTCATCCTCGGCCCGCGCGCCTACGACCCCGAGATGGGTCGCTTCCTCCAGCGCGATCCCATCTCCGTCCTCACCCGCTCCACCACCGGCAACCCCTACGCCTTCGCCTTCAGCGACCCCATCAACTACGCCG
>JAYTAJ010000944.1:0-3043 GCA_043737575.1 Myxococcales bacterium
ACGTTGTCGTCCTCGCTGGCGCGGTAGTCGCCGCGGCTCGAGTGCTCCTTGCCGACGATCGCCTGGGTGAAGTAGTCGTAGGTGCCGGAGTCGGTGCCGGCGCCGAGCAGGCGCAGCGGCTGATCGGGCCAGCCCTCGCGGATCTGCGACCACTTGGTGATCGTGCCCTGGGCCTCCGGCGCCCACATCTTCTTCAGCTCGTCGACGGTGAGGTGATCGACCCAGGTGTTCTTCTTGTTCACGACCACCGCGAGGCCGTCGTACGCGACCGGCAGCTCGATGAACTCGATGCCGCCCTTCTTGCACGCGTCGGCCTCGCTGGTCTTGATCGGCCGCGATGCACCCGCGATGTCGATCTCGCCGACGCAGAACTTCTTGAAGCCGCCGCCGGTGCCCGATGAGCCGACCGCGACGTCGAGCCCCAGCTCCTTCTTGGCGCGCTCGGCGGCGGCGGCGCTGATCAAGAACACGGTGCTCGAGCCATCGATCGAGACGCTTCCTCCCTGGGCCTTGCGCTTGGAGCAAGCGGGCGCGGTGGCGAGCACGACGGCGGCGAACAGGATCCAGACGATGGGTCGGCGCATCTGCCGGAACCCTAGGATCCTGATGTGGCAGGACGGTAACGCCCTTGCGACACTTCTCCCTTACGCCGTGGCGTCGGCGCCTGGCAGCTCGAACCAGAACACCGAGCCGGTCGGAGTGTTGGCGTCGACGCCGACCGTGCCGCCCATGGTCTCGACCAGATGCTTCACGATCGACAGGCCGAGGCCGGTGCCGCCGACGTCGCGCGACCGCCCGGGATCGACCCGATAGAAGCGCTCGAAGATGCGATCGCGGTGGTGGGCCGCGATGCCGGGGCCGTCGTCGGTGATCTCGACCCGCACCAGCTCGCCGCGCACCAGCGTGCGGACCACCAGCCGGCCGCCGACCGGCGAGTACTTCACCGCGTTGTCGAGCAGGTTGACCAGCACCTGATCGAGGGCCTTGGGATCGGCCTGGACGATGGTGTCGCCCGGCACCTCGAGCACGATCGTCGCGCCGCGCGCGGTAGCCTGAGGCTCAACCGCGCTGACCGCGACCCCGACCGCGGCGGCGAGCGGCAGCGGCGTGCGATCGAGGCGATAGTGACCGGCGTCGAGGCGCGACAGATCGAGCAGGTCGGCGACGATGCGGGCCAGGCGCTCGGCGTTGCGGTGCAGCCCGTCGACCAGCCGGCCGGCGAACGCGGGATCGTCCTTGCCGCCGGCCTGCAAGGTCTCGGCGTTGGCGCGGATCACGCTGACCGGGGTGCGCAGCTCGTGGGAGACGTTGGCGACGAAGTCGCGGCGGATGGTCTCGAGGCGGCGGATCGCGGTGACGTCGTCGACGACCAGGAGCCGGCCCTCGCCCGAGCGCTGCGCGGTGACGCGGGCCAGCGCGCGCACGCCGGCCGCGGTCGCGAACTCGGCGGTGGCGTCGGTGCGGCTGCCGTCGACCAGCGCGAGGGCCTCGGGCACCGTCACCTGATCGCCGAACCGCTCGCCGATCGGCACGCCGGGCAGCGCGAAGATGCGGCGCGCCGCCGGGTTGATCAGCGTGATGCGGCGATCGCCGTCGAGCGCGATCACGCCCTGGGTCATGCTGTCGAGCACCGAGCCCAAGAGGTCGCGCTCGTCGCGCAGCTGCACCAGCGTCCGCTCGGCGTCGTCGGCCATGCGGTTGATCAGCAGGCCGACCGCGTCGAGCTCGCCGCCCTCACCCGCGATGCGCCGCGGCCCGCCGGCGCCGACCTCGGCCGCCGAGCGCGCCAGCCGCCGCAGCGCGCGCCGGGTCAGCGCGACGGTCGCGAGCCGGATCGTCGCCACCATCGCCAGCGCGCTCGCGACGCCGAACGCGGTCCACCGGATCGCCGGGGTCGCCGCCAGCACCGCGATCACCGCGGCGATCACCGCGATCGCGATCGCGGCCGCGGCCAGCTCGGACGAGCCGAGGCCGTCGCCGATCCGCGGCGTCGTGGCCGGCCCGCCCGCTCTCACCCGCTACTCCTCGTCGAGCGAATCGCGGAAGCGGTAGCCGACGCCGCGCAGGGTCTCGATGTAGTCACCAGCAGCGCCGAGCTTCTCACGCAGCCGCTTCACGTGGGTGTCGACGGTGCGCGTCGTCACGTCGGCGTCGATGCCCCAGACATCGGACAGGAGCGCCTCGCGGGTCTGGACCCGACCCTTGCGCGACAGGAACGTGTACAGCAGGCGGAACTCGAGGGCGGTCAGCGCGATCTCGGCGTCGTCGATCCACACCCGATGGGCCTCGCGATCGACCCGGAGCCGACCGAACGCGATGCTGTCGGCCTCGACCTCGGTGCGGTGCGAGCGGCGCAACAGCGCCCGGACCCGCAGCGCCAGCTCGCGCACGCTGTAGGGCTTGACGACGTAGTCGTCGGCGCCGACCTCGAAGCCGACCACGCGATCGATCTCGCTGTCCTTCGCGGTGCACATCAGGATCGGCAGCTCGCGGGTGCGCTCGTGCTCGCGCAGCCGGCGGCACACCTCGGTGCCCGGCAGGTCGGGCAACATCAGGTCGAGGATGACGACGTCGGGGCCGGGCTCGGCCAAGGCGGCGGTGAGCCCGCCCTGGCCGGTGTGGGCGACGGTCACCTGGTAGCCCTCGCGGGACAAGCTGTACTCCAGCGTGGCCGCGAGATCGACCTCGTCTTCGACGATGAGGATACGACCATGCATGGGCCTGGAGGTAGCATGGTCCCTGTGACGACCTCGTGACAAGCGCGGAACAGCTCACCCCGTGGTCGCAGAGCGCACGATCCCGCGGTACACAGCAAATCCGCCGAGCCGGACGTGACGGTTTCGTCGCAGCCATGTTACGTCGACGGGTAACCCCGCCGGAGGTCCGCGCATGTTTGGACGTTTTCTCCCCAAGGAGACCAGCTTCTTCGACTTCTTCGAGCAACACGCCGCGCTCACCGTCGAGGGCACGAAGGAGTTCCTGTCGCTGGTCAGCACCGGGACCAACATCGATGCCAAGGCCAAGCGGATCGCCGACATCGAGC
>JAYTAJ010000945.1:0-3039 GCA_043737575.1 Myxococcales bacterium
TGCACGCCGCCGCCCCACGCCGAGTCCCAGGCGCCATCGATCTGGATCGCGGCGCCGCTGGGCCCGATCCACAGGTACACGCCGTCGAGATCGCCGACCGCGCGCGGCAGGCGCGGCGGCGCGGCGGCCGGCGCATCGTCAGCCCGCGCGATCCGATCCCCGCCGCCCAGCAGGGCGACGAGTACAACTGTCGCCGCGACGTGGGACCGCGGTGCCCAATCGAGGCGGCTGCGGCGCTGCGGTCCGGAACCCAACCTGGTATGATCGCCAGCGTTTTCCATCGACGACCGCAGCGGCCCAGCCTTTGCTTTACCCTCTGGGTCGCAGGCGGCGCCGCGCGACGACCCTATGAACCCTCCGTTTCGCGCTGTCGACTCGCACATGCCGGCGGCTGATCCGGCGGCGATGCTAGCACCGGTGCTGCGGGCCGGCTACGCGAGCCTCCGGCAACTGCCGCTGCTCGATGGCATCCCCAACGACATCCTGATCGGCGCCCTGCAGTCGGGCGACCTGGTGCTGCGCGAGGTCGACCGCGATGCGATCGTCGCCGACGCCCTCGAGCCGGCCGGCACCGCTGCCGCCCCGGTGCTGATCGTGCTGGCGGGGCAGGTCGCGGCCGGGGTGTTCGACGCCCACGAGCTGGCCGAGCGCAAGGATCAGCAAGAGCGCCTCGAGCGCATGACCCACGACGAGCGCGAGTCGGAGTCGCTGATCAAGCCGACCCCGATGGCGCGGCTCGCCAAGAAGAACATCGCGCTGTTCGCCGAGGGCGACCTGTGGAACAGCGGCGCGGTGATGGCGGCGCGCGGCGCCCCGGTCGCGTTCTTCGCGACCGCGCCGTCGACGGTGCTGTCGCTGTCGCAGCGCCTGGTCGCCGACGTCGCGGTGCGGTTCCCGTTCTTCGAGGCGCGGTTCCGCCGCGCGATCCAGCTGGGCCGCCAGCGCCTGCACCGCATCACCGGCGTGAAGCAGGAGATCCTCGACTTCTTCGTCCGCCAGGGCATCTCGGTGTCGGGCGAGTCGGTGCGGGTGCGTCAGCTCGACCGCTGCATCGACTGCAAGCAATGCGAGATCGCGTGCGAGGACCGCTACGGCGCCAAGCGGCTCACCCTCGGCGGCTACCAGCTCGGCATGCTCGACTTCGTCTACACCTGCCGGACCTGCACCGATCAGCGCTGCATCGATCCGTGCGCGTACGACTCGATCAAGTACGACACCGACAAGAAGGAGGTCGTGATCAACGACGCGACCTGCACCGGCTGCTCGGCCTGCGCGCAGAGCTGTCCGTATGGCGCGATCGACATGATCGACGTCGAGGACGGCAGCCCGACCTTCAAGAAGGAGTTCCGGGCACGCCTCGAGAAGAAGAGCGCGCTGGCGTTCGGGCCCGGCACCGGCCGCGTCGCCCGGGTCCGTCGCGTCGCCAACAAGTGCGATCACTGCGGCGCCTACGGCGATCAGGCCTGCATCTCCGCGTGCCCGACCGGCGCGCTGATCGAGATCAGCGCCTACGATCTGTTCCGCGAGCGCTCGCACCAGGCCACCGCCGCGGCCCGCGCCGGCTTCGATCAGGAGATCGACGCCGATCGCCGCGAGGTCCTGCCGACCCACCCGTTCACCCAGGGCGTCGACGAGCGCTCGGGCGGCGACGCCAAGGTCCGGCGCGGCCGCTGGGGCCCGCTGCTCTTGTGGACGGTCGGCATCCTGGTGTGGCTGGCCGCCCTCGCCGAGATCCTGCTCCGCCTGTACTGGCCGACGATGTCGTACCAGTACGCGCAGCTGCGGGCGACGCCCGAGCTGGCGAACCTCCCGGCCGAGCTGATCGTGCAGAAGGTCGGCTTCCGATCCGGCAACCCGCTGGCGATCCAGTGCGGCCTGGTCGGGACCGGGCTCATGATCATCGCCGCGCTCTACCCGATGTTCCGCCGCATCAAGGCGTTCCGGTGGGTCGCGTCGAACACGATGTGGTTCGACTTCCACCTGATGGCCGGCGCGATCGGGCCGCTGTTCATCGCGCTGCACTCGGCCTTGCGGCTCGGCAGCTGGGTGTCGGGCGCGTTCTGGAGCATGGTCATCGTCGCGCTGTCGGGCTTCATCGGCCGCTACCTCTACACCCAGGTGCCGGCGCTCTCGAGCGGTCGCGAGCTCGAGGAGCTCGATCACGAGCGCACGTTCCAGCTCCACCGCGGCCGCAACCCGGTCGCGATGGCCGAGATCGATCGCGAGCTCTACGACCACCGCCAGCGATCGCTGCGCGTCGCCCAGCGCGCCGGCTTGATCGTCAGCCTGGCATGGCTGCTGATGGAAGATCTGCGTCGGCCCGGTCGCCGGCTGGCGCGGCGGGCGCGGCTGGCGCGGGTCGGCGTGACCGGCAAGATCCGCCGCGATCTGGTGAAGCGCGCGAGCCGGATGATGCTGATCGATCGCGGCTCGGTGATCGCGCCGAAGGCCAACCTCTTGCTCAACTCGTGGAAGAAGGTCCACGTCCCGTTCACCGTGCTGCTGACGATCTTCTCGGTCGCGCACATCTGGATCTCGTGGGATCGCGCCTGGTAGGTACAATGCACTCCCTCATGCGCCGCCACCGCCACGCTGCCGCGACGATCGTCCTCGTCGCCGCGATGCTGGTGCTCGGACGCGGCGACGCCCACGCCCAGGGCAGCTTCTTCAGCTCGTCGCCCGGGCCGCTGTCGGAGAGCCACGCGTCGATCGACGGCCCCGATCACTGCAACGACTGCCACAACGATGGCCGCGAGATCATCAACGACCGCTGCCTCGGCTGCCACGATCACTCGAACCTGAAGAGCCGCATCGCCGCCGGCAAGGGCTTCCACGCGTCGTCGCAGGTGACCGGCAAGAAGTGCTCGTCGTGCCACAACGAGCACAAGGGGCGCAGCTTCGATCTGATGGGCTGGGCCGCGATCCCCAACGGCACCAAGGGCTTCGATCACGACGTCACCGGCTGGGAGCTCGAGGGCAAGCACACCGCGGTCGACTGCGCCGACTGCCACAAGAGCCGCAACCGCCAGGGCCTGCGCA
>JAYTAJ010000946.1:0-15831 GCA_043737575.1 Myxococcales bacterium
CGCAGCTCGGTGAGCGCCTGCCGACGATAGCCCGCATTCTTGCGGAACTTGTCGTCGGCGAGCAGCGCCGCGACCCGGGCGTCGAGGCCATTGGCTCGCAGGTGTTGATCGTAGTACGTGATCGGCACGCCGAAGCCGGGCGGTACCATGACGCCCGCGAGCTTGGCGTGGACGATCTCGCCGAGGTTGGCGGCCTTGGCGCCGTAGCCGGTCGCGTTGGTCGCGCGCAGCCGGTCGAGGCCGCGCAGGTCCTTCGACGCCAGATCGGCGGTCGGGATCAGCACCTCGCGCGCCTGTTGCTCGCGGCTCTGCCACGCCGCGATCTCGGCGGCCGTCGCCTCGCGCAGCGTGTGGCCGGCGGCGGTCGCCTCGAACACGACGGTCTTGCCGACCAGCGCGGCGTAGCGCGCCGCGGCGCCGCGCAGCCCGACGTTGGGGATGCCCCAGGCCCGGGCCCGCAGGCTGACGTGGGCCAAGGGCGTCGAGAACGTCTCCGACATGATGCCCGCGACCGGGGTGATGTCGGGCAGCGACTCGGGCAGGATCACGATCTCGGCCGGGTCGAAGGTCAGCGCCTCGAAGTCGGCGCCGGCCGGCACCAGCCGCAGCACGCCGACCGCGGTGCCGGGATTGAAGGCCTGATAACTGGCGCTCTTGTAGAGCGTGTCATTGGTGAGGACCGGCACCCCCGTGAGGCTCTTGGCCATCTTCTCCTGATAATCGGAGTCGGGGCGATACGACACCTGATCGCCGAGATAGAACGTCTCGCGCATGCGGTGGTACGCGCGCGTGATGTCGGCGGCGCTGGCCTTGTCGCCCTCCCAGAACGCCATCGTCCACTGGTCCGACGCCAGGTGATGCACGAGATACAGCATCATCATGTCGGGCTTGGTGTAGCCGTAGTTGCGATCGACCTGGCGCAACAGCGCCTTCGTCTTCGGCGTCTTCAAGAGCTCGCCGAAGATGAAGTCCTTGTGCAGCTTGTAGACGTCGACGTCGAAGTAATAGATCGCGTTGGTCTTGGTATCGAGGATGAACTTGGTGAAGCGCTCGCCGCCGACCTCGACCGAGTAGGCGAGCATGTCGTCGGCGTCCTCGATCGCGCTGGTCCACATCCGCCGCGGCGGCTCGGTCGGCTCGGTCGGCGCAACCGCGGCGGCGGCGGCATCGAGATGCGCAGGCGGCGCCGCCGCGGCGTCGACGGCGGCGACCGGCGCGGCGGTCCCGGTCCCGGCGCCCGGCGTCGACTCCTTGCCCTTGCACGACGATGCCACGAGCACCGCCACCACCACGACCGCTGACCAGCTCCGCTTCATGGCCGCGAGGCTACCGCAAAGCGCGCCGACGCTGCGCCGCTTAGAGGAAGCAGCCGGGCGGCGTGACGGTGGTCGCCTGCACCGCGTTGCGCGCCATCTGCAGCTCGCGCTCCCAGAAGCACAGCTCCTCGGCGAAGCGCAGGTAGCCGTACTGGTAGATCGTGCGGTTGGTGTTGGGCTGCACCAGCCGGGGATCGCGATCATGGCGATCGGCGTGGCGGCGGGTGACGGTGGCGCGGCCGACCGCGAGCGCGGTGTCGGCGGCGACCAGCGCGGCCTCGCCCGCCGCGGTGTCGCCACGCGCCGCGGCCAGCGCGGCCGAGAACACCGCGTGGACGAACTGGGCGCGGGCGCGATCGACGATGATGCCGTCGACGACCTCGGCGGCCCAGCGATCGCCCGCGGCGACCGCGGGGGCGCGACCCTCGATCGCGACCAGCGCCGCCGCGAACGCGCCCATGAGATCGACGACGTTGGTCGCGAACGCGTCGCGCTGCGGCACCGTCAGCGCCGCGACGTCGTCGACGTCGATGCGATCGGGCGCGGCGATGATGCCGGCCCGGGCGCCGGCGTCGATCAGGCCGTCGCGGCCCGCGAAGTACGCGGCCAGCCGCTCGACGATCAGCGCCTGGTGCTGGGCCTCGGCCAGCTCCTCGATCGGCCCGATCAGCGCCGCGCCCGACGGACCGTACATGTCCGCGAGCAGCTCGCGATAGGTCGCGGTGCGGGCGAAGCTGCCGCGCAGCGCCGCGACGTCGTTCTGCCAGTAGCCCCACTCCCAGCCGGTCGAGAACATCAGCTGCTCTTGCAGCGCGGGGTGGCCGTCGACGGCGGCCTGGGCGGCGATGCGATCGACGTCGAGCCAGCGCGACCGCACGTACAGCGGCAGGAACGACGGCACCGAGTTGTCGAACGCGACCCAGTACGCGGTCTCGGGCTTGTACTGCACGCGGCGTCCGGTCCGCAGCCGATCGAACAGGAACGCGCGGTGCTCGTCGAAGTCGTCGTGGTGGTAGGCGCCGCCCGCGTCCTCGAACAGGTTGTAGTACATGACCGTGTGGACCTGCGGCACGATCGCGGGGTTCGCGAACTTGACGAGGAAGTAATAGATCATGTCCTCGTTCATGTAGGTCACGCGCTGCTCGGGCGAGTCGCCGACGTGGATCACCGCGGTGACCTCGGCCGCGGGCGCCAGCGCGTGGAGCTGATCGTAGGTCTCGTCGATCGTCGCGATGAACGCGGCCGGGTCGGCGCCGAAGAACTCGCCGAACGAGAACTCGTAGATGTCGAAGGGCACGCCCTCGACCAGGAGCGGCAGCCGCTCGGCGATCTGCTCGGCGACCGGCCGGCTGGTGTCGTCGATCAGATCGTAGCCGGCCTGCAGGCTCGACGTGCCGTAGAGCTGGAACGCGAGGCCGGCCTTGAGGCCGCGCTCGTGGGCGATCTCGAGGATCGCCGCGGTGTCGGTGCGCCACTGGGCGCCGCGGGTCGGCTCGAGGATGTCGTCGAGGGCGACCCACTGCACCGTGTTGCCGCGGTTCTTCACGATCCAGTCGAAGATGCGGGCCGCGTACGACGGCTCTTCCTCGGGCGACGCGCGGTTGGTCGAGGTCGGCTCCCACAGCGCGTACAGCGGCTCGATCGGATGCAGCGTGTGCAGGTGCAGGCCGCGCACCGTCATCTCGGGCGCGCGGACCGCGCCGAGCTTGGCGACCGCGGCCGGATCGGGCGCGGGCATCGCGGGCACGAACGTGTCGGTCGGGTGGCGGAAGCGATAGCCGAGCAGCTCGAACACCTCGGCGAGGCCGTACTGCGCGCCGAGCAGATCGCTGCCGTGCACGACCCACTTCGCGGCGTCGCCCGCGACCGGATCGACGCGGTAGCACTCGGCGCAGCCGGTCAGATCGGTGACGATCGTGATCTCGTAGGCGGCGGTCAGCGCGTCGCCCGGGTTGCGCAGCGCGAGCCGCGGGCCCGGGATCGTCGACAGGAAGCCCGCGACCGCGGGCTGCAGCGCGGTCGGCGCCTCGACGACGATCACCGGCGGCGCCACCGCATCATCGCCGCAGCCAGCGGCCGCGATCACGAACGCCAGCGCGACGATGGGCGTCCGCATCACTGCACGTTGATCGGGAAGGTGAACGCGAAGTTGGCCTTCTGGGTCGCGGGGAACGTCACCGACTTGGCAGCCTTGTCGATGCAGCGCCCGGTCGGCGTGTCGACGAAGTCGCCGACCTGCTCGTAGGCGGTGATCGCGCCGGCGCCGTTCACGGTGTAGACCAGCTTGGCGCGGCCGGGGACGCCGTAGTTGTCGAAGCAGCTCTTGGCGGCGACGACGACCGGCTTCATCGTCGTCTTGATGTCGTCGGCGGTCAGCATCAGCGGCAGGATCACCTTGGGGCCGGTGTCGACAACCTCGTCGACGATCTTGCTGCACGCCGCCTTGTCGGGCGCGAGCGGCGCCGCGGCCGGGCTCGACGTCACGATCGCGCCCTCGCACGGCTCGTAGACCCGGAAGCCGAGGATCTCGAGCGCGAGGCCGCGGTGACCGTCGCGCTCGAACAGCCCGCCGTTGGCCTCGGGGATGCGGACGACGAACTGGCTGCGCACGCCCGCGGCGCGCTTGCGCCAGCGCTCGGCGGCGACCTCGTCGTCGAACGGCCGCAGGATCTGGTTCACGCCCGCGGCCGACGCGACGCCGTCGGTGAAGGTCGGCGCCGCCTTGTGCGACACGATGTAGAGGCCACCGACCGGCTTCGCGCACGCGACGCAGCCGACCAGCGTCAGCGCCACGCCGCTGGCGTCGGGGTTCCACGGGCCGACCGCGAACGCGCCGGGCTCGGCCTCGACCAGCCAGGTGCCGGCGCGCAGCGTCGCGGCGCGGCGATCGCGCACCTGCTTGCAGCGCCGCATCGTGGGGCCGTCGCCCTGATCGCACGGCGCGGTCAGCGCCCACGTCATGCCGGCGATGTCGGTGGCCGACAGCGCGGTGGCGCGGCTCGCGAGATCGTCGAAGCTGTCGTCGGCCGCGGCCACGGGCAAGAGGGCCGCGAGGCCGATCGTCGTCGCGAGAGCGATTCCCCAGATGCGCATGCCGCGGTGGTACCCCGGACACCGCCACGGTTCAAGCGCGGATCAAAATGCTCGCGCTACGCGACCCCGTTCGACCATGCCGAGATCCCCGCGCACGACGCACCGGGTTCAGAAACGATCATCTGAGCTTGTGGGTCAGATACGCCTTGAGGCGGAGCTCGGCGTCGGCCGGATCCTTGATGACCACGGGCACGGTCTTCTTGACCTCGTCGTCGACCTCGGCGAACAGCGCCTTGCGCGCCGCGTCGTCGGTGAGGATCGCGCCCGGGGTCCGGCCGCGCACCGTCGTGTCCGACAGCTTCGCGGCGTAGGACCGCAGCTTGTCGTAGGGCTGCTCGCCGAGGAACTCGACGATGCGCTCGGCCTCGTTGGCCATGCGCGCCAGCGAGATCTCGTGGTCCTCGGCGACCGCCCAGGTGCCGTGGCCCGACGCCAGCTGCGCGCACACCCGCAGGATCATCACGTCGTCGAGGGCGCCGATGCCACCCTCCCAGTCGGGCACCAGATCCATGCGCGTGACCAGGTAGCCGAGCGCTCCCGCGGCCAGGCGGCGCGCCTCGATCTCCGCCTTCGACTCGACCAGCGCCTTGAGCGCGGCGACGTCGCCGACGATGGAGTCCGACCAGCTCTTGAAGACGTCGATGTGCTTGCTCATGCTTTGACTCCCAGAGACATCCTCGCTGTCGCTCGGATGGCCACGGCCTACGGTATCGCCGGGCCCGCGGCTTGCCAAGCCGCGGGGGCCGGGGGTATGCAGCGGCATCATGATCAAGCGTCCCAAGATCGCCATCGTTGGTGCCGGCGGAAACGTCGGCGCGGCCGTCGCCCAGTGGGCAGTCGTCAAGGAGCTCGGTGACCTGGTCCTCATCGACCTGAAGGCCCAGGCCGCCGAGGGCAAGGCCCTCGACCTCACCCAGGCCGGCGCGTGGGAGGGCTTCAACAGCCACAACTTCGTCGCGTCGTCCGAGGCGTCGGCGATGGCGGGCGCCGACGTCGTGGTGATGACCGCGGGCGTGCCGCGCAAGCCGGGGCAGTCGCGCGAGGAGCTGATCAACATCAACGCCGGCATCGTCCGCGACATCTGCAAGAACGTGAAGGAGCACGCGCCCGACGCGATCCTGATCGTGGTGTCGAACCCGCTCGACGCGATGGTCTACGTCGCCAAGCAGGTCACCGGCTTCCCGCGCGAGCGCGTGATCGGCTCGGCGGGCGTGCTCGACAGCGCCCGCTTCCGCACCTACCTCGCGATGGCGGCGGGCGTGTCGGTCGAGGACGTCCAGGCGATCGTCCTCGGCGCCCACACCGACAAGGACATGGTGCCGATCGTGTCGACCGCGATGATCGGCAACGTGCCGGTCGGCAAGTTCCTGTCGGCCGAGCAGCTGACCCAGGTCGTCGAGAACACCAAGAAGGGCGGCGCCACGCTGACCGCGCTGATCGGCACCTCGGCCTGGCTCGCGCCCGGCGCCGGCACCTGCCTCATGGTCGAGGCGATCGTCCGCAACCAGGGCCGGGTGCTGCCGTGCACCGTCGAGCTGACCGGCGAGTTCGGCGTCGACGGCGCCTTCGCGGGCGTCCCGGTCAAGCTCACCGCCAAGGGCGCCGAGCGGATCATCGAGCTCGACCTGTCGGCCGCCGAGCAGGAGGCCTTCAAGAAGTCGGTCGCCGCCAACGTCGAGCTGATGGGGATCGCGAAGAGCTTCCTGTAGCTCGTCGCGCGCGGGTCAGGTCCAGGTCGCCATCTTGGCGCGCAGGCCGGCGTCGAGGGCGTCGAGGAACGCCTCGGTCGTGAGCCACGGCTGGTCCTTGCTGATCAGGACCGCGAGGTCCTTGGTCATCTTGCCGCTCTCGACGGTCTCGACGCACACCGCCTCCAGGTCGTCCGCAAACCGGACGACGTCGGGGGTGCCGTCGAAGCGGCCGCGGTACTTCAGGCCCTGGGTCCAGGCGTAGATCGACGCGATCGGGTTGGTCGAGGTCGGCCGGCCCTTCTGGTGCTCGCGGTAGTGGCGCGTGACCGTGCCGTGGGCGGCCTCGGCCTCGACGGTCTTGCCGTCGGGCGTGAGCAGCACGCTGGTCATGAGGCCGAGCGAGCCGAAGCCCTGTGCCACCGAGTCGGACTGGACGTCGCCGTCGTAGTTCTTGCACGCCCACACGAAGCCGCCCTCCCACTTCATCGCCGACGCGACCATGTCGTCGATCAGGCGGTGCTCGTAGGTGATGCCGGCGGCCTTGAACTTGTCGGCGTACTCCTGGTCGAAGACCTGCTGGAACAGATCCTTGAAGCGACCGTCGTACTTCTTCAGGATCGTGTTCTTGGTCGACAGGTAGACCGGCCAGCCGCGGTTCAAGCCGTAGGTGAGGCAGCTGCGGGCGAAACCGAGGATCTGCTCGTCGAGGTTGTACATGCCCATCGCGACGCCGCCGGCCGGGAAGTCGAAGACCTTGTACTCGGTCGGCTTGCCGCCGTCGGCCGGCGTGTACGTCATCGTCAGCGTGCCCTTGCCCGGCACGACGAAGTCGGTGGCCTTGTACTGATCGCCGAAGGCGTGGCGACCGACGACGATCGGCTTGGTCCAGCCCGGCACCAGGCGCGGCACGTTCTTGCAGATGATCGGCTCGCGGAAGATGGTGCCGCCGACGATGTTGCGGATCGTGCCGTTGGGCGACTTCCACATGTCCTTCAGGCCGAACTCCTTCACCCGGGCCTCGTCGGGCGTGATCGTCGCGCACTTGACCGCGACGTGGTGCTCCTTGGTCGCGTTGGCCGAGTCGATCGTGACCTGATCGTTGGTCGCGTCGCGGTGCTCGATGCCGAGATCGAAGTACCGGAGATCGACCTCGAGGTACGGCAGGATCAGCTTGTCCTTGATGAACTTCCAGATGATGCGGGTCATCTCGTCGCCGTCCATCTCGACGATCGGGTTCGTCACCTTGATCTTGGTCATGGCCGCGTTAGTAGCGCAGCCCGCATGAATCCGGCAACCTTGGGCGATGCAGCTCGACGCCATCGGCATCGTCGTCACCGATCTGCCCCGCGCGGTGGCGTTCTATCGCCTGCTCGGCCTGGAGCTCCCCGAGCCCAGCGCCGATCAGCACCACCTCGAGGCGACCACCGCGGCCGGCGTGCGGGTGATGCTCGACTCCGAGTCGCTGGTGAAGGGCTTCGTCGACGACTGGGTCGAGCCGCGCGGCCAGCGGGTCGGCCTCGCGTTCCGGTGCGACTCGCCGGCCGACGTCGACGCGCGCTACCACGCGATCGTCGACGCCGGCTTCCCGGGCGGCAAGGCGCCGTGGGACGCGTTCTGGGGTCAGCGCTATGCCCAGGTCCGCGATCCCGACGGCAACAAGGTCGATCTGTTCGCCCCGCTGTGATGGAGGACCTCATGCGCCACCTCGCGTCGTGTCTGATCGGTGTCGTGGTCGTCGGGTGCAGCGGCGGTGACGACGGACCGCCGCGGCTCGGCAAGCGCACCGATCCCGCGGCGCTGACGACCGCGCTCGACGCGATCGCCGGCCTCGACTCGTCGGCGATCGGCCGGGTCCTCGCCGAGGACGTCCACACCCGGTGCGGCCCCAGCTGCGCGTGCCTGCGCGCGCTGCTCGACGACACCGTCGATCCGTGCCCCGCCGCCAACGCCAGCGTGCCCGGGCACTGGCCGCCGATGGAGCTGGCCGGGCGCTACCTCGCCGAGCAGGTCGAGGACAGCAAGCCCACCCAGCGCGATCGCCTGCTCGCCGCGCTCGAGCAGGTGCGGGTGCCGATCCCGCGGGTCGATGCGACGCGGTGGTCGCTGCCGGTCGCCAGCGTGAGCCGGCCGCTGTCGTCGACCCGCGCGCTGGTCGGGCTCGACCGCGACAGCGCGCTGTGGGTCGGTCCGATGCCGATCGCGCGGTTCGGCGCGCTCGGCGCCCGCGTCGAGGACGCGCCCGACGGGATCGTCGGCGCGCCGACGCAACCCGACGAGCTGGGTGCCGCGATCGATCGCGTGACCGGACGCTCCGCGCCCGATCCCGCGACGGCTCCGGCGACCGACCTGGTGGGCGACGACGACTGGACCATCGGCACCGGCGGCTACGGGACGCTGGGCGGCGGCTTCGGCTACGGCGGCCCCGAGACCCGGCGGGCGATGGTCGCGGGCGAGGCCGGCCTGACCTTGACCGAGGACGCGCCGATCGTCGCCGCCGACGCCGCCGCGACCGCGCTGCAGCTGGTCGAGGCGCTCGCGGAGCGCGGCGGCGCGGTCGCGATCCGCACACAGGACACGGTCGCGGAGCTGCCGATCACGTTCGGCGCCGGCCACGGCCTCACCGATGACGCCACCTACATGCTGACCCGGAGCGCCCACGAGCTCTACCTCGGGAGCGCCGCCGCGCCCCAGCGGTGGCCGATCGCGAACGGCCGCTACGACGTCGCCTCGGTCAAGGCCGCGCTGCGGCGAGCGACCACCAGCTCGACCAACGTCGTCGCGGTGATGATGGAGGAGGCGACCGCGGCCGACTTGGTCGACACCCTCGCGCTGGTGCTCGAGACCGGCGTGCGCCGCGTCCGGATCACCGCGAGCCAGACCTACGACCGCCCGCGTGCGGCGCGCGCCTCGTCGGTGCCGACGATCAGCCTCGGCCAGCCGAGCGCGGCCGGCGATCTCGACAAGGCGATCATCCGCCGCTACATCAAGCGCAACATCGCCAAGCTGACCTACTGCTACGAGAAGGAGCTGCTGGCGAAGCCGACGCTCGAGGGCACGGTGCAGACCCAGTTCTTCATCGATCCCCGCGGCCAGGTCGCGGCCGCCAGCGCCACGGGCGTCGATCCGGACGTCGCGGCCTGCGTCGCGGCGGTGCTCAAGGGGATCGAGTTCCCGAAGCCCAGCGGCGGCGGCGGCGTCCAGGTCAACTATCCGTTCACGTTTCGCCCCGCCTGAGGACTCCGAGCGCAGCGAGGGTCCGAAGATGCTCTGTCACCTGCGACACCGCCGCGAGGCGAGCGCGCCGCGCCCGGCGATCAGCGGTGGGTGAGCGGCCCAGCGCCCACCGCGCCGTCGCGCGTCGGCGCCTGATGCGCACCCTCCTCCGGTTCGTCGCCGTCCTCGCGATCGCGCCCACCGTCGCCTGCGGACCTCGCGCCCTGGACGCCGCGCCGTCGCCCGCGATCGCGCGCGGCACATCGTTCGCGCCGCTCGGGGCCGCGCTGGTCCGCGCGATCGCCGCCAACCAGAAGCCGCGATCCGAGGCCGCGCCACCAGCGCCGCTGGCGCTGACCGCGTCGGACGGCAGCGGCCTGATCCTGACGCGCATCGACGTCGCCGCGGTGGTGACCGGGCCGATCGCGGTGACCGAGCTGCGCCTCACCTTCCACAACCCCGAGCCGCGCCGTCGCGAGGGTCGCTTCGCGATCACCCTGCCGACCGACGCCGCGGTCAACCGCTTCGCGATGAAGAACGAGGCGTGGCTCGAGGCCGAGGTGGTGCCGCGGCAGGAGGCGCGCCGGGTCTACGAGACCTTCCTGCACCAGCGCGTCGATCCCGCGCTCCTCGAGAAGGACGCCGGCAACACGTTCTCGGCCCGGGTGTTTCCGATCGAGGCCAGCGCCGACAAGGAGCTGATCCTCGGCTACACCCACACCGTCAGCGGCGGCGACGGCGATCGCATCGCCCTGGCCGGGCTGCCCGCGGTCGGCGAGCTACGGTGGTCGATCACCGTCGACGGCGTCGCCCAGCGCGGCCACGATCGCGATCGCGCGCCGACCGATCTGCTGCTGGCGTCGGGCCGGCAGGAGGCGCGGGCGGTGACCGCGGGCGACGGCTTCCTCGCACGGGTCACGCCGCCCTTGGCCAACCAGCCCGATCCGATCGGCGCCGCGACGATCCTGATCGACACCAGCGCGTCGCGAGCGTCGTTGCTGCGGCGCCAGGCCGACGCGGTCCGCGCGCTGTGCGCCGCGATCGCGCGCCGCGATCCGTCGGCGCCGATCGTCATCGTCGGGTTCGATCAGTCGGCCGAGGTGATCGCGCGCGGCCCGGCCCGCAGCGTCGCCGACGGCCTCGCCGCCGCGCTCGACGCCCGCGGTGGCCTCGGCGCCTCCGATCTCGGCGCCGCTCTCGACGCCGCCGCCGGATCCGAGCGCGTCATCCTGCTGTCCGACGGCATCGCCACGATCGGCGAGCGCGACAGCGGCCGGCTCGCCGAGCGGATCCGCAGCCACGGCATCGGCCGCCTCGACGCGGTGACGATCGGCGCGATGCAGGACCGCGATCGCCTGGCCGCGCTCACCACCGCGGCCGGCCGCGCCGGCGCGATCGTCGACGGCGAGGACGCCGGCGCGCTGGCCGCGCTCGATCGGTCCCGCGCCCGCGATCTGACGATCACCGTCGCGGGCGCGACCGCGGTGTGGCCGCCGATCCTGCGCGGCGCCGGCTCGGGCGAGGCGGTGATCGTCGCCGGCCGCCGCCGCGCCAGCGACGCGCCGCTCGCGATCACGTTCGGCGACGGCGATCAGGTCCGCACCGTCCACGTCACCGCGACCGCTGGCCCGGCGCCGATGGTCGCGCGCGCGGTCGCTCGCGCCGAGCTGACCGAGCTCGACCGCACCCTCGCCGCCGCGACCACCGAGGCCGCCCGCGCCGCCGCGCGCGCCGCGATCGAGCGACTCGGCGTGACCCAGCGGCTGGTGACCAGCCAGACCTCGCTGCTGGTGCTCGAGACCGACGCCGACTACGCGCGCTTCTGCATCCCGCGCGACGCGCGCTCCGACATCCTCACGATCGTCGACGGCGTGGTCGAGGTGATCGATCGCAGCCCCGCGGGCGCCGCCGCCGCGACGCCGTGCGATCCGCCCGCGCCGATCGCCGCGCCGACCGACGTCGGCGTGTCGTTCTCGGGCGCGACCTCGATCGAGAACACCTACGCCGTCGACGGCGTCACCCCCGATCCCGGCCCCGGCGTCGGCGAGGTGATCGTGATCGACGATCGAGCACCGTCGATCGATCCGAGCTCGACCCGCCAGGGCATCACGATCGTCACCGAGTACAGCCGCAACATCCCGATCCCGGGCCGCAGCTTCGAGGCGGCCCTCGGCACCGCCCCGCTGATCGACCCTCGCTCGACCACCCAGGGCCTGGTCCGCACCTCCGACGATCCCGCGCGCTACCTGCCCGAGCCGCCGCCGCCACCGCCGCTGCCCTACGAGGGCCGGCTCCTCACCGTCATGCAGCACCTGCGCGATCACCGGCCCGAGCCGGCGCTGACCGAGGCGCTGGCCTGGTACGTCACCGAGCCGACCGACCTCGCCGCGATGATCGCGCTCGGCGAGTCCCTCGAGGCCCGCGGCGCGATCGCGCTGGCCGCCCGCGCCTATGGCTCGATCCTCGATCGCTTCCCCGGCCGGGTCGAGCTGGTCCGTTTCACCGCCGAGCGCCTCGAGCGCCTCGGCCCCGCGGCGCGGCCGCTGGTCCTCGACATCTATCGCCAGGCCGTCGCCGATCGCCCCGACCACGTCAGCGGCCACCGCCTGCTCGCGATGGCGCAGCTCGGCGCCCGCCAGTTCGCCGACGCGCTGACCACGCTCGAGGCCGCGACCACGGCGGACACCCGCGAGTCGATCCGCGCGCTCTACCTCGGCGACATGGGCCTGGTCGGCGCGGCGTGGGCCGCGGCCGAGCCGACCGCGCGCAAGGCGATCGCCGCGCGCCTCGCCAAGGCCGGCGCTCGCATCGCCGACCGGCCGTCGGTGCGCTTCGTCCTGCACTGGGAGACCGACACCAACGACGTCGATCTGCACGTCCGCGATCGCCACGGCTACGAGGCGTACTACGGCGCGCCCGAGCTGCCGTCGGGCGGCGCGCTGCTCGACGACATCACGACCGGCTACGGGCCCGAGGCGTTCGTGATCGACGGCGCCGCCAAGGCCGGTCCGTACCAGCTGTCGGTCGTCTACTTCGCGCGCGGCCCGATGGGCCTGGGGCTCGGCACCGTGCAGATCATCCGCCACGACGGCGCCGGCCGGGTCGCGCTCGAGGCCCGGCCGTTCATCCTGCAGACCGAACAGGCCACGATCGATCTCGGCGCGACGCCGTGATCAGTACGCCTTGGCCCAGACGACGCGCTTGGCGCTGGGCTGTCCGGTGAACGGACAGACGCCGGGCTCGCCGTCGGCCAGCGGGATGCAGCGCACGGTCACGCCGAGGTCGTCCTTGATCTGCTTCTCGAGGGCGACGTCGCCCGAGAAGTGGGTCATCGCGAAGCCGCCGTGGATCGGCGTCGGCGCGTCGGCGTCCGGCTGCGCCGGCGGGGTGAAGTAGGCGTAGAACTCGTCCTTGGTGTCGATCTCGCGGGTGTGCTCGGCGCGGAACGCGCGCGCGCGCGCGAGCAGCCCGTCCTGGATGTCTTGCAAGGTCGTCGCCACCGTCGCGACGAACTCGGCGCGGCCGACCGAGGTCTTGTCCTTCGGCGCCTTGTCGCGGCGGCCGACGAACACCGAGTCGGAGTCGAGGTCGCGCGGGCCGACCTCGAGGCGGATCGGCACGCCCTTCTTGATCCACTGCCAGACCTTGTCGCCGCCGCGCAGATCGCGCTCGTCGATCTCGACCCGGATCGGCGCGCCGTTGTAGGTCGCGCCGCGCAGCTCGGCGCGCAGCGCCCGGCAGTACGCCAGCACCCGCTCGCGGTGCTCGGGCTTCTGCAGGACCGGCAGGATCACGACGTGGGTCGGCGCCAGCCGCGGCGGGCACACCATGCCGTCGTCGTCGGCGTGGGTCATGATCATCGACCCGACCAGCCGCGTCGACACCCCCCACGACGTGGTCCAGGCGTGCCCGAGCACGCCCTTGTCGTCGAGGAACTGGATGCCCGACGCCTTCGCGAAGTTCTGACCGAGGAAGTGCGAGGTCCCGGCCTGCAGCGCCTTGCGGTCCTGCATCATCGCCTCGATGCAGTACGTCTGCACCGCGCCCGGGAAGCGCTCGCCCGCGGTCTTCTCGCCCTGGATCACCGGCGTCGCCATGTAGCTCTCGGCGAAGTCGGCGTACACGCCGAGCATCTTCATCGTCTCCTCGACCGCCTCGGCCGAGGTGGCGTGGGCGGTGTGGCCCTCCTGCCAGAGGAACTCGGTCGTGCGCAGGAACACCCGCGTGCGCATCTCCCAGCGGACGACGTTGGCCCACTGGTTGATGAGCAGCGGCAGATCGCGATAGCTCTGCACCCACTTCGCGAACATCTCGCCGATGATCGTCTCCGAGGTCGGGCGCACCACCAGCGGCTCCTCGAGCTTCGACGCCGGATCCGGCACCAGCTTGCCGTCCTTGCCCGCGATCAGGCGGTGGTGAGTGACGACCGCGCACTCCTTGGCGAAGCCGTCGACGTGAGCCGCCTCCTTCTCGAGGAACGACAGCGGGATGAACAGCGGGAAGTACGCGTTCACGTGCCCGGTGTCCTTGAACATCCCGTCGAGGACGCGCTGCATGTTCTCCCACAGCGCGTAGCCCCACGGCTTGATGACCATGCAGCCGCGCACCGGCGAGGTCTCGGCGAGGTCGGCGTGCTTGACCACCTGCTGGTACCACTCGGCGTAGTCGTCGGCGCGGGTGGGAACGATCGCGGTCGTGGCTTTGGCGGAGGACATCGAGGCCATGCCTACCGCGACCGCCGCCGCCGGGGAAGCGGCGGCGGGATCTAGGTTGTCTCCGGCCCGCCGCCGCGATATCGATGGGCCATGAATCCTGGCTATCCGAACCCGCCGCCCGGCTACGCGTGGACTCCGCCGCCCGGGGGCCACTACGGCGGTCCGCCGATGCCGACGAAGACGACGACGCCGCGCACCCTCGGCACGCTGTCGATGGTGTTCGGCGGGATCGTCACCGCGTTGTCGCTGTTCAACCTGCTCGCCGGCAAGGCGCTCACGACGATGACCGTGCAGGCCGGCCAGCGCGCCGCGTTCGAGCGCTACCTCGACAGCCTGGCCAGCTACACCATGGTCCAGTCGATCGTGATGCTGGTGATGTCGATCGCGCTGGTCTACATCGGCATGGGTCAGCGCGGCTACAAGCGCTGGGCGACCGGCGCGTCGGTGATGTGGGGGCTGATCGCGCTGGTCGTCGTGGTCGGCCAGCTCATCGGCGCGGTCGCGATCGCGCTCCCTGCCCTCGAGGTCTTCGCGCGCGACATCGCCCACGGCGGCCCCGGCGCCAGCGCCATCATCATGAGCGCCAAGATCGGCGTGTTCGTCGGCATCGCGTTCTACGCGCCGTACCCGATCATCCTGATCTCGTCGTTCCGCAAGCCGCACAACGTCGCGGCGATGGACGCGAGCTGATCACGGGATCGCGTAGCGCATCGTCACCATGCTGCACACCGCGACCGCGCGCCCTTTGATCTTGTACGGCTGGTAGCGCCAGTCCGCTTCCATGCGCTGGCGGATCCGCTGATCCCAGTCGGGGAAGCCCGACGCCCGCAAGAACGTGAGCGACCGCAGGTCGCCGTTGGGCGCGAGGCAGAGCTTGATGACCGCCGTCGCGTGATCGCGTCCCGACGCCACCATCGCGTCCATGGTTGCCGCGTCGGGGACGATCCGCGGGTCACCTGCCGTGCGCAGCCCCTCGAGCGTCGCGGGCGACACCACGCTCGGCGGTGGCGGCGGCGGCGGTGGCGGCGGTGGCGGCGGTGGTGGCGGGATGCCTCCCACGCCGTTGATCGCGCCGCCGATCGGGCCGTCCTCCTCTTCCTCTGCCTCCGCGAACCCGCCGCCGTCGAGGTCGGGCGGCGGCACGTGGACCACGCCGACCAGCCGCGCCTCGCCGCCCGCGATCTGGAACCGCAGCCGCAGCTCGGCGTCACCGAACGCGAACGACGACACCACGATCGCCTTGCCGTCGCGCCGCGCGTCGAGCGCCAGCGGCGCCGACCACCCGAGCGACACCAGGCACGCCGCGAGCTTCTTGCGCTGCGCCTTCACCGCCTTGCCCGGCCGCCGAAACCCGCGGCCGCACGTCGTCGTCGCCAGATCGTGGCGCACCGCCGTGTCCATCATCGCCACCAGCGCCCCCGCCTCGCGGGCCTCGAGCCCCATCATGAACAGCCGCGCCATCTCCGCCGCCGCATCGCGCTCCGGATCGTCGGGCGGCGCGGGTCGATCCGCGCGTGCAACCCCGACCCCGACCGCGAGCAGCGTGGCAGCGACGATGGTCCCGAGGGTGCGCACGCCGCGACTATGCCACGCGCGAACCCTGCACACGCTGCTCTTGCGCGGGTGCGGCTGGCGACGGTACACCCGCGCGACGCGGCCTCTCGGCCCGTGAGGACCCGATGAAGATCCACGAGTACCAAGGCAAAGAGCTGTTCCGGAAGTACGGCGTCCCGGTGCCCATCGGCATCGCGGCCCACACGGTCGAGGAGGCGCTCGCCGCGATCCCGACCGTGCAGGAGCAGG
>JAYTAJ010000947.1:0-15819 GCA_043737575.1 Myxococcales bacterium
TCTCATGCGTCGGTCGATCATGTTTGCGGTCGTGGGGATGTCGTTGGCGTTCGCAGCATCGGCCTCGGCCGACGATCAGTTCCACCCGATGCCTCCTGCGCCAGGCCAGGATGGGAAGTTCGAGCTGCGCACCTTGCACTACGACGATGGAGTGCACGGCGAGATGACGGTCGAGGTCCGGAACCTCGGCGACAAGGCCGCGACCTTCTCGGCCCGCGGGCTGTACTTCGTGCCCGACGACAACCCCAACACCGCGCCGCAGCGCCTCGCCATCGTCGGCGGAATCCGCACTGGCAGCGAGGACGCGCCGCGCGAGCTGATCTCGCTCGCCGCGGGCACCACCGCGAAGGTCCGCTTCGACGTCTACTGCATCGACGAGGATCGCCACGCACCCGAGTCGTCGATGACGTTCACGCTGGCGTCGACCCGCCTGCCCGACAAGCTGGTCGCGGGCATCGAGCACGCGACCGTCGACGTGGTGAAGACGATCAAGCTCAAGGCCGACGACGATCAGCAGCGCCGCATCCAGCCGCTGGTCTGGCAGGCGCGCCGCGACTCCGGCGTCCGCGGCCTGAAGCTCAAGGGCGATGGCGCCCAGGAGCGCCGCCGCCGCTGATATTTCTGGGCGGGCTGTCTCGGCGGTTCAATCGGGCAGGCCGCCGGGATTGTCGTGATTCCAGCGCAGCGTGAACATGTCGCACGGGCCCTCGTGGAGGTCCTCGCCGTTGGCGCCGACGCCGACCAGGGCGCCATCGCCGTCGTGGACGCTGCCGTCGAAGGCCATGTCGCTGTCGACGAACAGCGCGAACTCGCACATCTCCTGATCGCCGATGCCCCACTGGACCTCGCTCGCGGTCGGGTTCATGAACGAGCAGGTGAACTTCAGGCCGGTCGCGCCCGCGACCGCCAGATCGATCGGCGGCGAGAACGCCTTGCCCGAGACCTCGCCGAAGCCGTCGTTGCGCAGGATGACCTCGCCGTCGCGCGGCCCGCCGATCAGCGCGATCTCCGACGACGTGCCGAGCTTGTGGTAGTGCGGCAGCGCGTAGTGGATGCGCTCCTTCAGCGGCTCGCCGATCGTGGCCTGATAGTTCTGCGCCAGCTCGCACGAGGTCGACACCGACGACGCCTTGCCGGGCGCGAGGTGCAGATCGAAGTAGGTCGCGCGCGACGGCACCAGCTTCACCCGCACGTCCTGGGGCCGCACCGTGCGGACCGACAGCGCCATCGTGCTGTCGAGCGTGGCCTCGCCGACGTTGAGCAGGTGCGTCGAGCCGATGATGCGGCTGTACGGCGGGATCCGCACCGCGGCGCCGTCCTGGAAGGTCTGGTCCTCGTCGTTGACCTGGGTGCTCTGCGCGAACAGGAAGCCACCCGCGACCGCGGCGACCAGCTCGTCGAAGCCGGCGTCGCCGCAGTCCCAGCTCCCGTCGGGGAGCTCGTAGAGATCGTCGGGGACGAAGAACCAGTTCGAGTGGTGATAGCCGCCGCCGTTGTGCATCTGGACGCTGTCGACCCAGATCGGCTCGGGGTTGTCGAGCGTCCAGCTCTGGCACAGGCCGCTGATCTCCTGGCCGGGTGCGACCGTCGTCGTCGACAGCGTGCGCTCGAGCAGGCAGGAGTCGTGGGACGGATCGCAGCTCGGATCGTCATTGCCGCATGCGGCGACCGGGATGAGTGCCAAGGACAGCGACGCCAGGGCCAGCACGCGCGACATGCGCCGACGCTAGCACTATCCCGCGAGCCACGAGCCGTGGAACGTCACCGGCACGTGGTGATCGAACCAGGCCCGCGCGACCGGGCCGTCGTCGAGCCGGGCGCCGTCGAGGATCGCCAGCGACGACGTCTCGCGCTGGTGATCGTAGACCAGGGTCAGCACCCAGCCGTCGGCCTCGTCGGTGCCGCGCGGCACGAACACCGGCTCGGAGATCGCCTCGTGGGCGGCGAAGCGAAACTCGCGGTGGGCGCCGTCGGCGCGGTAGCCGAGCACGGTCCGCAGCTCGTCGGCGGCGAGCCAGGTGACGGCGTGGGCCTCGCCCTCGCGATCGGGGTGGAGCCGCGGGAACTCGACCGCGCGATCGAGCAGCGGCTCGGTGGTGAAGCGACGCGCGGCGACGTCGATCGTCGCGCGGTGCAGCGTGCCGCCCAGCGCGTCGGTGGTGGTGAGCGGATCGCCCGCGAGCGTCGCGAAGGTGTCGAAGTTCGGATAGCGCACGTAGTCGACGACGAGCTCGCGGCCGCGCTCGAAGGCGTTGGCGAAGTGCCACTGGTGGAACGCGTCGACCGAGAACCGGGTGACCCGGGTTGGCTCGTCGATCGGCAACACGATCACCTCGGTGCCGCGCTCGGGCTGCCAGCGGAACAGCTCGCGGAAGTCGCCGAGCTGCAGCAGCATGCGCGGCACGTGGACCGCGGCCGGCGACACGAAGAACACCAGGTGGCGCGCGGTCGCGATGAAGTCGTGCAGCATCGGCGCGAAGCCGAGGTCGACCTCGCCGAGGCGGCGGGCGGCGCCGACGTCGGGGAGCTCGTAGAGCACGATGCGGGTCTTGCGGCCGTACTCGACGCCGAAGTTGTAGCTGGCGCGGCGCGACGCGACGCGGTGCGGGTGGGCCGAGAACGCCGCGCCGATCACGCCGAGATCGGTCTCGCCGACAGTGGCGAGGTCGGTGTCGCCGATCGCCAGCTCGGTCGGGCGCGCCGCCTCCATCAGCGCCAGCACCCGGCCCTGCCACGCGACGACGTTGGTGTTCGCGGTGTTCTTCTGGCGGCCGCGCAGCCCGTTGTGGAAGCGGCGGTGCCACGGCAGCGCGGTGCCGTACAGCATGCGGCCGGCGGCCTGCTCGGCGGCGCGGCCGGCGCTGGCGGTGAGGCGACACGCGCCGAGGGCGCGGGCGCCGTCGAAGCGGACCGCGGTGATGAGGCCGTCGGCCTCGAAGCTGTGGGCGATGCGCCGGCCGAAGATCTCGAACTGCCCGGGGCCGTTGCGCAGGAGCGTGCCGCGCAGGTCCGGCGGCAGGGTGCCGTCGACGCGCAGCGGCTCGAAGCCGTGCTCGCGCGACACCGAGCGGGTGAGCAGGGCGTGCTCGACGGAGCGGCGGAGGTCGGCGGGGGCGGCTGATGTGATCATCGATTACATAACTACGCCCGGACTGGCTTGACCGCAAGCGAAAAAGTAATCACTGTTCACTTCATGCCCGCGCGCGCGAAGCCGGCCGCCAAGAAGCCGGCGCGGCGCTACCACCACGGCGATCTCGCCCAGGCCTTGCGCGACGCCGCCCTCGAGGCGATCGCGGCCGACGGCCCCGAGCGCCTCAACCTGCGCGATCTGGCGCGCCGCCTCGGGGTGTCGCCGGCCGCGCCGTACCGCCACTACGCCGACAAGGACGCGCTGTTGCGCGCGGTCGGCGCCGAGATCGCGGCGCGGTTCGACGCCGAGGTCGCGCGGGCCCGGGCCGAGGCGCCGCCCGACGCGATCGCGCAGTTCCGTGCGATCGGCATCGCCAACGTCCGCTTCGCGGTGCGCTACCCCGCGCACTTTCGCGTGATGTACCTGCCGGGCGTGATCGGCGATCTCGCGGCGGCCCAGACCGCGGCGGAGTGCGCGATGCTCGAGGCGGCCCAGGCCCGCGGCGAGCTGGTCGGCCTGCCGGTCGAGGACATCGCCCTCGCCGCGGGCAGCCTGATCTACGGGCTGTCGCGCCTGATCGTCGACGGCCTCCTGCCCGGCCCCAAGGTCACGACCGCGCGCGCCGACGCGCTCGCGATCGCGGTCACCAACGTCTTTGGCCTCGGCCTCCTGCCGCGGCGGTGACGGTCACGATCGCGCGCCGAGATCGAGCGCGATCGAGGCCGCCGCGAGGATCGGGACGACGTGGCGCGCGGCCACGCCGTAGCGGCGCGCGACCAGGACCACCACGCCGAGCGCGAGCAGGTCGCGCAGGTGGTGATAGACCGGGCCCGGCGACGTGCTGCCGATCAGCCGCTGCAGCTCGGCGGCGGTGCGCGGCTGCTCGATCAGCGCGAGCAGCATGCGGATGCGCGGCGCGCTGCCGAGGATCGCGAGCACGTGGGCGATCGGCTCGGGATCGATCGCGAGCACGCCCACGACCGGCCGCTCGATCGCCCACAGATACTCGCCGCTGCCGACCGACGCGCTGCCGCCGTAGACCACCGCGCCGCTGGCCTGGCCGCGCTTCTTGGCCCCGGCGTTGCGACGCTCGACCAGCGCGAGCAGATCGTCGCCCGTGGTCGCCGCGGCCCGCGCGCCCTTGCGCGGTCGCGGCTGCGGCTCGAGCGCCGCGAGCTTGTCGACGAGGGCATCGACCTGCTCGGCGAGCTGCGCCAGGGTTCGCTTGCGCGCCATCGCCGCGATGATGCCACGCCGATCGAAGAGATCTCGCCCACGCACGAGGCCTCTTGCACCTGACCGCTCCAAGGGTACGTTGCTCCTGAACGGTTCGAGGGCGCGGTCGCTCGACACGGCCGGGCTCGAGCGCGCACCACGGTGCGATGCGATCACCACGCGAGACTGGAGGGCGGCACGATGGGGCCGAAGAAGACGACGCGTTCCACGCGGGCGGCGCAGCCGACCGCACCGGTTGACACCCCCGCGCTCGACGAGGCGGCGCTGCCAGCGCTCACCCTCGCACCGCGCGCACCGATCACGGCGTTGCGCTGGTACGGGCGCGCCGAGCCAGCGCTGCCGTTACCCGCGACGCAGCGTCGCTTCACGCTCGGTGCGCGCGGCTGCGATCTGATCGTGCCGCGCGCGGTGGCGACCACGGTGTCGCCGGTCCACGCGATCGTCACGCGGGTCCACAGCGGCCTGCGGATCGAGGATCGCGACACCCGGAACGGCACGTTCCGGACGCTCGGCAGCGCGCGCCTGGCGTCGTTCCAGATCGAGGCGGGCGATCGCTTCTGGGTCGCCGATCTGTCGGTGATCGCCCTCGACGCCGCGCTCGAGGTGCTGCGACCGAGCCTGGCGTGGTGCCTGGGGCTCGACGCCCACGGCGCCATCGATCGCGCCACCGAGGCGGTCGCTCTCGGCCGGCCGATCGCGCTGCTCGGCCCGGTCGGGACCGACGCGGCCCGGCTGGCGCGGGCGATCCACGACGCCAGTCCGCAGCGCGGCAATCCGTTCCTCGCGGTGTCGGCGGCGCCGCTGCCGTCGCGCGACGTGGCGGGCGGCGGCACGGTCTTCCTCGAGCTCGACCGTTTGCGTCTGGTCCCGGCGCCGCACCTGCGCGCCTGGTTCGACGCGACCCGCGGCGTCCGCTTGATCGTCGCCGCGGCCGACGAGCGTCGGCTGCGCGCGTGCGTCGACACCTACCGCGATCAGCTGGACGCGATCGTGCTGGCGCCCCTCGCGGAGCGTCCGACCGATCTGCCGCGGTTGCTCGACCGGCTGTGGCGTGACGAGCTGGGCTCGCTCCGCCGCGTCGACGAGCTGGGCCGCGGGATCGGCGGGCTCGCGAGCTACCGCTGGCCGCGCAACCTCGACGAGCTGCGCGAGCACGCGCCGCGGCTCCTGGCGTACCTCGAGCACGGCGGGCTACGCCGGGCCGCCCACGCGCTGGGCATCACCCACCAGACCCTCGACGGCCACTTCCAGCGCATCGGCTTCGCGCCGACGCCGCGCTGGCCGTCGGGCGCGCGCGAGGTGCCGCAGGGCTGGATCACCTGGCCGGGCTACTCGAACCGCAGCGACGTGAACCGATGCGGCGGCGCGTCCTCGACCGCGAACCCGATCCCGATCGGGCTCTTGGCGCAGTGAAGCACCGCCTGCATCACGCCCGACGTCACGCCGCCTAGCTCGTGACGATCGCAGGCGCCGAGCTGCGCCGCGAGGGCGTCGAAGACGCCGCGGAGCTGCGCGACCGGGATCGCGGTGAGGAACTCGGGCGTGAACGCGGCGGTGATCGCCGCGTCGTCGTGAACCGCGAGCAGCGCGCGCAGCCGATCGAGGGCGATCGTCGCGCGGGCGCTGGCCGCGTCGGCGATCGGCTCGGGCACGCAGCTCCCGAGCGGCGCCTTGGTCACGGCCGAGACCAGGAGCATCGCCGCGACGCAATCGAACCGCGCGGCGTCGGGCCCGGCGCCCAGGACGATCACCGCCAGCCCGCGATCGGGCAGCGCCACCAGCGACGACGAGTAGTCGATCGTCGAGCCGGCGTGACTGACCACGCGCACGCCGTCGAACGTGCCGGTCAGCCACGCGACGCCGTGGGGGCCGGGCAGCGGATCGTCGGCGAGGGCCTCGGCCAGGGTCGCGGGCGCCAGCACGTCGGGATAGGCGCCGAGCGCGAGCCGCGCCAGGCCGGTCAGGTCGTCGAGGCTGGCGTACAGCCCGCCCGCGGGCTCGAAGGCGCCGAGCTGCCAGTGCGGCGGATCGATCGCGCCCTTGGTGTCGACGCCGATCGCGAGCCGATCGACCGGCACGTCGGCGCGATCCCACGTTGCCGTCGTCATGCCGAGCGGCGCCAGGACCCGCCGCGCCAGCAGCGGCCGCCACGGCTCGCCCGCGGCGCGCGTCACCGCGAGCCCGGCCAGCGCCATGCCCGCGTTGGAGTACGCCGTCGCCGACCCGGGTGGAAAGTCGACCGGGACGTCGACGGCGCGCAGCATCGCCGCCTCGGTCGGCGGCGTGGTCTCCCAGTACGGCGCCGAGCTGTCGCCGACCGACGGGACGCCGCTGGTGTGGGTGACCAGGTGGCGGAGGGTGACGCCGGGGAGGCGGGTCGCCAGCTCGGGCACGTGGGTCGCGATCGGATCGTCGAGGCGCAGCGCGCCGGCGTCGCGCTGCTGCAGCAGCGCGGTCGCGGTGAGCAGCTTGGTGACCGAGCCGATGCGGTAGACGGTGCGAGCATCGGGCGCGGCGCCGCCGCGGGCATCGCGGGCGCCGACGCCGCGGCTCCAGCGGATCCCGTCGCGATCGATCAGCCCGACGACCGCGGACGGCGCATCGGCGAGCTCACGATCGGCCCAGCGCGCGAGGGCGTCGGGATCGGCGAGGATCGCCAGCTCCTCGCGCGGCGGCGGCGGTGGAGCGGTCGGCGTCGGGGACGACGATCGGCAGCCGACCACGGCGATCAGCAGGGACGCGAGGGCGAGCGAGTGCGACATTCCAGAACTCTAGACTCCAGGAGGTCCGGCCGCAACCGGCCGAACCGGGAGTCCAGAGCGCCGCAGAGCGCCGCGCCGATCAGTTCGCCGCGCCGACCACGCTGCCGCCGACCGTCAGGTTGGCGCGCACCGCCGCCGCGGTGTCATCGACCGCGCGCGCGGTCGGCGTCCCGGTGCAGCGAGCGTTGATGAACGACTCGAGCACGACCCGTCGCCGCGGCAGGAACTCGGTGAGCAGCGCCGGCGACAGCGCGCGGTTCTCGTCGATGTGGGTGAACTCGAGGCTGGGCGGCCAGCGCAGGCCGCGCCCGAGCTGCGCGTTGTTCGACACCTGGTGGCAGCCGGCGCAGGTCTGGGTCGTGGCGCGGTTGAGGATGTCGGTCGCGGTCAGCGGCGAGCCGATCGCGGCGAGCTTGGTGGTGATCGCGCTGTGCAGCTGCGGGAACGTGAACTGGGTGTACTGGACGTTCAGCTGCGACGACACGCTCTCGTACTCGTTGAACTGATCGGCAGGCGCGATCGCCAGCGAGCTCGCGGTGGTCCCGGTCAGGCGGCTGATCTGCGCGATGAACTGCGACTGGAACGACGCGCTGCGCGGGTGGTTGCCCGTGAACAGCTCCTCGCCCGGGTTGGCCTTCGACGTGACGTGGGCGATCGCCAGACGGCAGGTCGACGGATCGCTCGAGCTGGTGCAGGTGCGGCGGGGCTTGAACTCGCGCAGCTGCCACTCGACGAGGTCGATGAAGAAGTTGGTGCGGATCTGCCCGGCGCCGTGGGCCGCGGTCGCGCCGCGCGCGAGGCCGTAGCTCTGCGCCGCCACCACCGGCGGGAAGCCCGGCACCGCGTTGCCCGCGAAGTAGAACTGCTCGAGCTTGGCGGCGCGGCTGATCGGCGACGGGTCGACGCTCAGCGCTTGCCAGAACCGCGCGACCGGCAGGCACGCGGCGATGCCGGCGGCCGGGGTCGGGTTGGCGAGGATGCCCTCGAAGATGATGAAGCCGCGGCCGCCGAGGTTCGGCGACGACGACGACATCGCGAACACGATGCGGTACTCGCCGCAGTTGGCGCCGTTGGCGGGCGCGAGATCGAAGCGGTTGAAGAGCCCGACGGGCTGGAACCGGACCGCCGCGTTGGTCGTGAACGGATCGATGGTGGCGAGCTTGACCTCGGGGCCGCGCGGGCAGCGCAGCCCGAAGCCGTTGGGGTCGACGTTGGGATCGTTGCAGTCGCCGCTCTGCGCGGTGGCGCCGAACGTCCGCATCCAGGCCTGGAACAGCGAGCGCGTCGACTGGCTGCTGGCGACGTCGGCGGTGGTGCGGATCTGATCCATCACGCGGGTGAACGAGAAGCGCGCGAGGATCGCCGGATCGTTGACGACCAGCGACGGGTTGAGCTGCGTGCCCGTGACCGGACACGCCGCGCTCGGCGGATCGATCGGCGGGTCGATCGGTGGATCGATCGGCGGGTCGATCGGCGGCTCGACCGGCGGCATCGGGTCGCTACACGCGACGAGCCCAGCGCCGCCCACGAGCGCGCCGATGAGCAGAAGGACGGAGGTGGCCAGCGAGCTTCGGGTCATCACGGCGAGTCCACGATGGACCCGATCTCGCCAGTTCCGGAAGCGCGAATGTCGTCGAGCGCACCCCGGCGTGTCGTCTGTCGCACGATGTCGAAAAGCTGAGGGGCTGTGTCCGACCGGACGCGGCGGCGCCGCCCCGGGCCGCTCGGTGCTCGTCGACGGAGATCGGGCGGCGCGACCGGTCGGCCGCGCTCGTCGCGCGACGCGCGCCACCAGAAAACTGACGCCGTCGCCGCACCCGGACCGCGCCGCGGGAGCTACGGTCGCGCCAATGAAGATCGCCGTCCTCGGTTCCGGTGTCGTCGGTGAGGTGCTCGCCAATGGCTTCCTCAAGCATGGCTATGACGTCGTCCGCGCCTCGCGCGATCCCGACAAGCTCGCCGAGTGGTGCCTCCAGGCAGGCCCGCGCGCGGCGGCCGCGAGCTACGCCGACGCGGCCCGCGACGCCGGCGTGCTCGTCCTCGCGGTGAAGGGCGGCGCCGCGATCGAGGTGCTGGATCAGGCCGGCCTCGGGCACCTCGACGGCAAGGTCATCGTCGACGCGACCAACCCGATCGCCGACGCGCCGCCGGTCAACGGCGTGCTGCGGTTCTTCACCAACCACGACGAGTCGCTGATGGAGCGCCTGCAGGCCCACGCGCCCAAGGCCCGCTTCGTGAAGGCGTTCTCCTGCGTCGGCAACGCGTTGATGGTGAACCCGACGTTCGCGGGCGGGCCGCCGACCATGTTCATCTGCGGCGACGACGAGGCCGCCAAGGCGTGGGTGCGGACGATCCTCGGACAGTTCGGCTGGGAGGTCGAGGACCTCGGCGCGGTCACCGCGGCCCGCGCGATCGAGCCGCTGTGCATGCTGTGGTGCATCCCCGGGATGCGCGGCGGCGGCTGGGCCCACGCCTTCAAGCTCCTGCGTCCGCCCGCCGCGTAGCGGGGGCCGAAAGAAATCTGCATCGCGGTGTCGTGAAGCCCGGAGGTCGAGCGCCACTACCCCTGCAACGGGCGGCGGCGAGGAGACATGCTGGTGGTTGGACCGGCATGTTGGTAGGGGGGATCCGCGTCTGCGATTTCGTCCGCAAGGACCGTGTGGAAGAAGGTTGGGGCAGACGCGGGTCTCGGTCGGGTGGGCTTACGGGTCTGGCGAGCGGCCGACGCCGACCAGCGGGACGATCGTGGACGGCGGCGAGAACACCTCGAGCAGGCCGTGGCCGATCGCGCGGGTCACCCGCGCCGCGCCGCTGGTCCGGCCGCCGAGCACGCGATCGACCACCCGCTGCAGATCGATCGTCACGCCGAGAAACAGATCCTGACGGCGGAGGCCGCGCGGCACGCCGTCGGGTGGATCCGGCTTGTAGCGCCGGGCCTGGAAGCCGACGCCGAGGTCGACGTAGTCGAGCCAGCCCGCGAACGGCGGCGGCGGCTTCACCGCCCGCGGCAGCGCCGACAGGTGATACGCGAGGAAGTAGGTCTGGCCCGAGTAGTCCTCGGCGATGTTGACGTTGCCGTCGCGGAACTCGTGGCGGTACTCCGGGCTCGGCCAGACCTCGACGCGGAAGTCGATCGCGCGGTCGACCGCGGGGACGTTCACCATCAGCGCCGACAGCGCCGCGCCCGCGGTGTTCGCGTACATGTCGCCCGGCGACAGCTGGTAGTAGTAGCCGTCCTTGATCTCGACGAACGCGAACAGCAACCACGACAGGCTCGACGCCAGCACGCTGGCCTCGCCGCGGCTCCAGCCGCCCCAGCGCAGGAGCTCGGTCGTCGCGCGCGACAGCGCGAGGTTGGCCCAGGCGTGGCCGAGCTTGTCGGCGCCGCCCGCGTAGGTGTGCTCGCCGAAGTAGCCGTCGCCGCCGACCGTGAACTCCGGCAGATCGGGCTTGCCGTGGTACCAGGCGAAGTACGCCCAGGTCGAGAACGCGACGTAGATGCCGCCGAGGGCGCCGAGCGACAGCACGCGGCGATCGCGCGCTGCGGTCACCCGCGGCGCGAACGCGGCCGGCGCGGCACCCTCGTCGACCCACGGCGACGGCGCGGCGAGCTGCAGGCACGGCTCGCTCGCGACGCCCGCGCTCGGTGCCAGGCGGCAGCGCGGCGCCGCCTGGACCCGGGTCGCCATCGCCAGCGAAGCGACGACGATCACAGCGACGATCCGCGCGCGCACGCCGCCGTGTACCACGCGTGTCACCGCGGGATCGAGGACGTGGTATCTGCGGCCATGGCCAAGGCCAAGGTCGCAGTCCTCCGAACCACCCCCGCCACCGTCCTCGCCGACTACCACCGCGCGATGAACCTGGCGGGATACCAGGACGTCATCGCCAAGGACGTCGACACCGCGCTCAAGGTGAACATCTCCTGGCACTTCTTCTTCCCGGCGTCGTCGACGACGCCGTGGCAGCTCGAGGGCGTCATCCGCGCGATGAAGCGCGACGGCTACGATCCCGGGCTCATCCACGCGTGCCACAACCGCACCGTCGTGATCGACGCCAAGCTCGGCGAGCGCGAGAACAAGCAGGTCGACGTCGTCAACGCCCACGGGCTGCGCAACGTCCACCTCTACGAGGCGCCCGCCGACGACTGGGTCGACATCCGCGACGCGGTCGGCGATCTCGCCAAGGACTTCCTGGTGCTGAACCAGGTCTATCCCAAAGGCTTCTCGATCCCGCGCCGCTTCATCGGCGAGAACATCATCCACCTGCCGACCGTGAAGACCCATGTCTTCACGACGACGACCGGGGCGATGAAGAACGCGTTCGGCGGGCTGCTCAACGAGCACCGCCACTGGACCCACCCGGTCATCCACGAGACGCTGGTCGACCTGCTGATGATCCAGCAGAAGATCCACCGCGGCGTGTTCGCGGTGATGGACGGGACCTTCGCCGGCGACGGCCCCGGGCCGCGCTGCATGGTGCCGCACGTGAAGAACGTCATCCTGGCGTCGGCCGATCAGGTCGCGATCGACGCGGTCGCCGCCAAGCTGATGGGCTTCGATCCCCTCGCCGACATCAAGTTCATCCGGCTCGCCCACGAGCGCGGCCTCGGCTGCGGCGACGTCCGCGACATCGAGCTGGTCGGCGATCTCGACGCCGCCCAGGAGAACTGGCACTTCGAGGGCCCGTTCAAGAAGATGACCTTCGCGTCGAAGATGCAGCACAAGATCTACTGGGGCCCGCTGAAGAAGCCGGTCGAGTGGTCGCTGAAGACCTGGCTGGCGCCCTGGGCCTACGTCGCGTCGGTCGCGTATCACGACCTGCTCTGGTACCCGCTGACCGGCGAGAAGCGGGTGCGGCAGGTGCTGGAGAGCGACTGGGGCCGGCTGTTCGCGAACTGGGGTCGGGTGTCCCCCGACGCCGAGGGCCGCGGCTATCCGGAGGTCGGCACCGCGAACCCGGAGATGACGCGCATCGGGCTCGATCACTTCCGCGAGGGCCTGCGCCTGGTCGGCATGGCGGTCGCAGAGTCCCCGGAAGTGAAGAACCGTCAGCGCCGCTCGCAGGCCCATTGATCCGATCGCGATTCAAGAGGCCAGATGCGAGGAAGCCCTGCCAACGTACCCCCGTCACGTCGACGCCTCATGATTGTCAACGATTGCTTGTGCTCCCGTTCCAACCGTAATAGCTTGCGAACATTGCGTTTGACGCGGTAGCCCATAGTCACTTTCTAGTTTCATTAGGTCGCTATCACCTTGGCAACGAACGATCGAAAAGTTCGTTTACTGCTCGTCGCCGTCGCGGTCATCGCGGTGGTGATCGCGGTGCTCGTGGCGACCCGTGGTGGCGGGCGGGGGAAATCCACCGTGCCGGGAGCGGTCGCCGCGGATCCCTGGGCGACCGATGACGGCGCGGGCGGAGCGGTGGTGCCGCGGCATCTGCCCGAGCGTGCCGCCGCGTTCCTGAAGCTGCGCCCCGCGGGTCCGCCCGTGGTCGTGACGGGTGTGGTACGGCTCGTACCAGGCGGCACGCCTGTTGCTGGTGCCGAGGTCGCATTCATGAACGACAGCGGCGAGAACACAGCGATCGCCGATGATTCAGGTCGTTACTCGATCAAGGTGGCGTCCGGGGTCTGGTGGAAAGTCCACGCCCGGACCGATCAAGCCGTCGGATATCCGGAGACCTTCACGCCGTCGGGCGCCGCGCCGGTCCGCGATCTCGAGATCCAGCCGGCGGCGTTGGTCCGCGGCCGCGTCCTCGACATGCGCGGCGCGACCGTCGCGGGCGCCGTGGTCTCGATCGAGGTCGACCCGACCGTGCGCGGCCTCCTCGAGTCGGCGCTGCCGCTGTCGGCCACCGCCGATGGCGACGGGCGCTACGAGCTGCCCGCGCTGCCGGGCGCGATCCTGGTGAAGGGCGTGCGCGGCATGCAGCAGGGGGTCGGCCTGGCGACGACGTTGGCGCCCGGCGAGACCGCCGAGGTCGACGTCACGCTGCGCGATCCGATCGAGGTCACCGGCCGCGTCGTGCGCGCTGACATGGCGCCGGTCGCGGGCGCGAAGATCCACGCCGCGACGACGATCTCGCCGGGCGGACCGACCGAGAAGCTGCAGTTCGACAGCGGCGACGACGGCGGCTTCCGCTTCACGATGCCGGCCGGCTGGGTCCGGCTCGAGGCGCGTCACGGCGGCGAGCGCTCGGCCACCAGCGCGCAGTGGGTCGACTCGGGCAAGCGCCTCGACGACGTCGTCATCACGATCACCGAGCCGGTCGCGCTGCGCGGCAAGATCGTCACCACCGACGGCACGCCGGTCAGCGGCGCCCGGGTGCGGCTCAGCGCCCACGCGGTCTACGACACCACCTCGAACGGCGACGGCAGCTTCGAGGCCGCGGCGTTCCCCGACCAGGCGTACACCGTCAAGATCAAGCACTCCGACGGTCAGGTCACCCGCGTGGTCGCGGCCTGGAACGGCGAGGAGCGGTTCGTGATGCGGCAGTTCGGCAGCCTGCAGGTGCGGATCGCCAACGAGCAGACCGCGACCGTGGCGATCGACGCGACCGTGACCATCGACAGCTTCCTGCCCGAGGGCGAGGCGCTGCCGCGGACGCCGGCCGAGGCGCGGTTCCGCGGCACCGAGGAGATCATCCTCGATCATCTCGAGCCCGGTCACTACGATCTGACGATCGCGGCCAAGGGCTTCGCGTCGGCGCAGCGGTCGCGCCTCCACGTCACCGAGGGCACGCGGCAGTCGGTGTCGGTCAACCTCGCGGCGCCGACCGTGGTGCGCGGCGTCGTGCGGTCGAGCGGCCAGCCGGTGTCGGGCGCGCAGATCACGGTCGCCGCGCGCATCGCCTACTCCGACGCCAAGGGCCGCTGGAGCATCGGCGACGTCACCGCCGGCCCGGTCGCGATCGTCGTCGCCAAGCAGGGCTTCGGCAAGGCGTGGGTCAGCGCGACCGCGGGCGACGACGCCGCGCCGATCGAGATCGAGCTGCGCCAGGGCGGCGACGGCGTGGTCGATGGCGTCGGCGTGACGCTCAGCCCGGGGCCGACCGGGGTCCGCATCACCAGCGTGCTGCCGGGCAGCCCGGCCGACGGCAAGCTCGTGGCCGGCGACGTGATCGAGGCGGTCGACGGCACCACGGTCGCGACCTCGGCGGTCGAGGAGATCGTCGCGCGGCTCCGCGGCTCGGCTGGCTCGTCGGTGTCCATCACGGTGTTGCGTGGCAGCGACTCGCCGAAGTTCGACGTCGTGCGCCGCCGCCTGGTGGTGCCGCAGGGCACGCCTGCGATCGCGATCGCGGCGGCTCGCGCGGGAGGGCGGGGATGCTGAACAGCGCCGTCGCGCTCCTGCTCCAGGCCCTCGGCCTGGTGCTGTTCTTCAACCGGTTCATCGCCGGCGTCATGCTGCGCTTCTTCAAGCGCAAGACCTTCGACGAGGCCGACTACTCGTTCCAGCCGACCGTGACCGTGGTCGTGCCGATGTACAACGAGGGCCGCGAGATCCGCCGCACCATCGCCAGCCTGCTCGCGCTCGACTACCCGGCCGGCAAGCTCGAGATCGTCGTCATCGACGACTGCTCGACCGACGACAGCTTCGCGCACGCCAGCGCGATGATCGACGACTCCGGCGGCAAGCTGCGGGTCTGGAAGAACCGGAAGAACCTCGGCAAGCGCCAGTCGATCAACCGCGCGGTGATGGAGTCGCGCGCCGAGATCATCGTGTCGGTCGACTCCGACGTCGTGGTCGATCGCAACGCGGTCCGCGAGCTGGTGGCGCGCTTCACGATGCCGGAGATCGCCGCCGTCGGTGGCTGGGTGGACGTCCGCAACAAGGACGACAACTGGCTCACGCGGATGCAGACGATCAAGTACTTCTTCTCGTATCACTTCCTGAAGAACCTGGAGTGGTCGTTCCGCCGCGTGATGTGCCTGTCGGGCTGCCTCACCGCGTACCGCCGCGACGTCCTCGTCGAGCTGCACCCCATCCTCGAGAACCGCGAGATCTGCGGCGTGCCGATCAAGTACGGCGAAGATCGCTTCCTGACCCGCCAGGTCATCAAGGCCGGCTACCTCACCACCATGACGCTGAAGGCGGTGTGCTGGACCGCGGCGCCGACCTCGCTCATGGACTACTTCTCGCAGCAGCTGCGCTGGCGCCGCTCCAACATCGTCGACTACGCCGGCGCGCTGTCCCACGTGTGGCGGCTGAACCCGGTGATCGCGGTCCACTACTTCTCGCTGTTCGCGATGCTGATCGCGTACCCCGCGCTCCTGCTCACCGCGATCGTCGAGGGCTCGCTGTTCTCGATGCTGGCGCGCCAGGTCGTGGTCGTGACGCTGATCGGCGTCGCGTACTGGTGGAAGGCGCGCAAGATGCCGATCGAGCGCGTGCATCCGCTCGCGTTCATCCCGATCGCGCTGATCCTGCCCGTCATCTACGCGCTGATGACGCCGCTGGCGCTGTTCACGCTCGACTCCGGCAGCTGGGAGACCCGCGATCACGACGAGGACGAGGACGAGGCCGACGACACCGACGACGAGCGCACCGCCGACGCGGTCGTGGTCGACGCGGCCCCGGCCCGGCCGATGCTCGATCCGGTCTCGGTCTCGTCGTCGGTGTCGTCGCCCGCCGCGGCCCGCGCCGAGCTGCCCGCGGCGTAAGCTACGGGCGCTGCCGGGGTGGTGTG
>JAYTAJ010000948.1:0-3032 GCA_043737575.1 Myxococcales bacterium
GACCGCGTGCTGCCGGGTGACTGCACCGACGAAGACTTCAACCTCGAGATCCGCACCGAGGCCGACCTCAAGGACATCCCGAAGCACTGCTTCGTCCTCGAGGGCGATCTCCGCATCACCCGCTCGGCGATGACCGACATGACGCCGCTGAAGGATCTGCGCGGCGTCCGCGGCTCGCTCTACCTCGAGGACAACCCCTCGCTCACCACGCTGGCCGGGCTGACCGACGTCCGGGTCGAGGGCGATCTGGTGATCGAAGGCAACAGCCGCCTCGCCGACCTCGACGGCTTGAACGACACCCGCGAGCTCGGCGTGCTGACGATCCGCGACAACGCCGCGCTCACCGACCTCGGCGGCCTCGCCGATCTCGCCGAGGTGAACGGCCACGTCATCATCGCCAACAACGGCGCGCTCACGACGCTGCACGGCCTCGACGCCCTCGCCCGGATCGACGGCGCCCTCGAGATCCAGGTCAACCCGAGCCTCGCCAACCTCAGCGGTCTCGGCAAGCTGGACGACGTCGCGTCGATCGAGATCGCGAGCAACCCGAAGCTCGTCACCCTCGGCTCGTTCGGCGCGACCACCACGACCGGCGCGGTCCGCATCACCGACAACGCGTTGCTGTCGACGCTGTCGGGCCTGCGCCTCACCAACGTCGGCGCCGATCTCGACATCCAGAACAACGGCGCGCTCGCCAGCTTCGGCACGTTCTCGAGCCTGACCCGGATCGGCGGCAACTTCATCGTCGCCGGCAACCCGCGCCTCGCCAGCGTCGACGGTCTCGCGCCGACCTTGTCGGTGGTGCGCGACCTCCGCCTCACCAGCAACCCGGCGCTGGCCTCGGTGCTGCCGCTCTACCAGGGCGTCCGTGTGACCGGCGTCCTCCTGGTCACCGGCAACACCGCGCTGTCGACGTCGCGGGCCAACCACCTCGCCGAGCACACGCTCACGATCCCCGCGCAGTCGGTGCTCTACAACGGCACCTCGCAGAGCCCGCAGTACGAGAGCCACAACTGATCGCTGCTCCTCGCTCCTCACTTCTCGAAGGAGACCCACACGCCATGCGCACCCTCCCCTCGCTCCTCGTCCTCGCGATCACCACCGTCGCCGTCCCCGCCGCCTGGGCGGGCTCGGGTCGCATCGTCGTGATGCCCTTCGACGGTCCGCAGGAGCTGGCCGATGACACCCGCACCGCGGTCGTCACCGAGATCAGCCGCAGCCACGACATCGTCGCGCCGACCTCGTGGGTGAAGGCGCGCCGCACCGCCGACAAGCACGAGCTCGGCGAGAAGGCGTGGGCCCAGGCCGCCAAGCGCGCCAAGGTCGACGCCGTCATCGAGGGCAAGGTCGTGACCCGCGGCGGCAAGGCGACCTTGGCGCTGTCGGTGCTCGACGCCCACGAGGGCACCGAGATCGATCACGTCGAGATCACGATCAGCAAGAAGGGCATGGGCCGCGCCGACGAGGAGCGCGTCCGCGACGAGCTGGTCCACATGCTCGAGTGGGTCGACGGTGTCAGCGTGACCCGCGCGGTCGGCAACAACGACCTCAGCGAGATGGAGGAGCTGCAGGACCTCGCGGGGGATGACGACGACGACGACGGCGACGAGCCGCGCCAGGGCAAGAAGGGCAAGAAGGGTCGCCGCGACGTGAAGGCAGATCGCGACGAGGACGGCGACGATGACGATCGCCGCGTCGCCCGCGAGGACGACGATCGCGAGGATGACGATCGCGACGACGACGATCGCGACGGCGAGGACGCCGACGGCGAGGACGCCGAGGACGACGACGATCGCGAGGACGACGATCGCGACGACGACGCCCCGAAGCGCGGCGACGATCTGATGGCGCTGTTCGGCGACGACACCAGCAAGAGCCCGGCCGAGAGCACCCGCGAGGCCACGCGCCGCGCCAAGGCCGCCAGCGGCGTCCGCATGTTCCAGATCGACGCTGGCCCCACCGTCCTGTCGCGCAGCTTCACCTTCCAGGGCGGCGCCGACGCGCCTGCCGACTATCCGGGCGGCATGACCAAGGGCCTCTCGCTCCGCACCGCGCTCTACCCGACCAGCAGCGACGCGACCGGCCGCTTCAACGGCATCGGCGTCACCGTCGACTACACCCGCGGCCTCGGCTCGTCGGTGGAGATCGGCGACGCCGACGTCTACGCCGACTTCCCGATCATCTACCAGGAGTGGGCGGCCGCCGCGCACTACCGCTACAACACCGCCAAGGTCGGCATCGACGGCATGGTCGGCTACCGCAGCATCACCCACGCGCTCGACGCCGACGCGGTCGGTGAGGCCGCCGACGACATGGGCCCCGAGCTCGACGCCCTCGACGGCGAGTACGGCGCGATCACCGCGGGCGCGCGCTTCGAGGTCGCCGCCAGCCCCAAGGCGACCATCGGCCTGTCCGCCGAGTACCTCTACGTCACGTCGGTCGGCGTCATCAGCGCCGCCGACATCCTCGGCGCCGGTCAGGCCTGGGGCGCCCGCGCCCAGCTCGACCTCCGCTACACCCTCACCCGGTCGGCCTACCTCCACGCGTCGGGCACGTTCCAGCGCGTCGGCATCGAGTTCAACGGCTCGGGCGACATGGACGGCGACTGGGAAGTCGACAGCGTCACCGACAGCTTCACCGCCGGCCAGCTCGGCGTCGGCATCCGCTACTGAATCCGCCATCCCTCCTCACGCTCCACGAAAGGACCCGTCATGCGCACTCCCTCCGCTCTCACCCCGATCGAGCTCGACGCCCTCACCCTCGTCAGCGGCGGCGCCAGCCGCGCCCAGCAGGACGAGCGCGTCCTCGACAAGATCCAGAGCCTCGCCGGCGCCGTCGCCGACGTCGGCATGCAGCAGCAGCAGCAGCCGAACCCCGGCGCCTCGCTGATGCCGATCATCGCGATGAAGATGATGAAGCGCCCCGCGTAGGGCGCTTCTCGACGACGACGCGCGGGCGGCCTTGGGGTCGCCCGTCGACGTTTTCGGCGCGTGCTGCCCGCGGTCGGCGAGGCGCCGCGAAGTCCCCACGTC
>JAYTAJ010000949.1:0-3032 GCA_043737575.1 Myxococcales bacterium
GCGCTCATGCCGAAGAACGGGACGCGGTTGCAGAAGTCGGCGAACGCCTTCTTCACCTTGTCGAACGTGCCGTAGTGATCGAGGTGCTCGGCGTCGATGTTGGTGACGATCGCCAGCGTCGGTGACAGGGTCAGGAACGAGCCGTCGCTCTCGTCGGCCTCGGCGACCAGGTAGTCGCTCTTGCCCCAGCGCGCGTTGGCGAGGCCGAGCGAGTTGACGCGGCCGCCGATCACCGCGGTCGGATCGTGGCCGGCCGCCATCATCACCGAGTGCATCATCGTCGTCGTCGTGGTCTTGCCGTGGGCGCCCGCGACCGCGATGCCGAACTTCATGCGCATCAGCTCGCCGAGCATCTCGGCGCGCGGGATGACCGGGATCTGGCGCGCCCGGGCGGCCTCGACCTCGGGGTTGTAGCCCTTGATCGCGCTCGACACGACGACGACGTCGGACTCGCCGAGGTTGTCGGCGCGGTGGCCCTGCTTCACCAGACAACCGATCTCGGTCAGGTGGCGCGTGATCTCGGTGTCGTTCATGTCCGAGCCCGACACCTTGTAGCCCATGTTGGTGAGCACCTCGGCGAGGCCGCACATGCCCATGCCGCCGATGCCGACGAAGTGGATCTTGGTGTCTGGCTTGCGAAACATTGGGCCGCTCTCATACCACGTGGGGTAACGGTCGGGCCGGAGGCCTTGCGCAGCGCGGCAGACGCCTCACAGTTCCCGGATGTCTCGAACCAACGTCGCATCGGTCCGGGATCTTCCCTCGTCCACCGCCGTCGCTCGACCCGCCGATCCGGATCTGAAGATCGCGCGGTCGATCGTGTCGGCCCTCGACAAGTACCAGCTCGATCCGATCATCGGCTTCTTCGCCCCCGGCCTGGGCGACATCATCACGACGATGATCGGCGCGTACCTGGTGACCATCGCCGCGCGCCGCGGCGTGCCGCCGATCGTCATCGCCCGCATGCTGCTCAACCTCGGCGTCGACGCCGCGGTCGGCATCGTGCCCGTGGTCGGCGACGTCGCCGACTTCGGGATCCGCGCCAACATGAAGAACCTCGAGCTGCTGGAGCAGCGCGCCGAGCGCAAGTCGACCTGGCGCGACTGGCTCGCGGTCGGCGGCGCCGCGGTGCTGGTGATCGGGATGTTCTCGCTCGCGGTCTACGTGCTCTACCGCGTGCTCGCCGCGATCTTCTAGGAGCCTTACGAGCTCTGACCCGCGCACCAGTCGACGACCTCGGCGGCGGCGGCGGGGCGGGCGAGGGCGCGCATCGCGGCGCTCATGGCGGCGCGGCGGTCGAGGTCGTCGAGCAGCGGGCCGATCGCGGCGGCGAGCTTGGCGTCGGTCAGCTCGGCCTGGCGGAACGACAGCGCGGCCCCCGACGCCTGCATCTCGGCGGCGTTCCGCTCCTGGTGGTTGTCGGCGGCGAACGGGTAGGGGATGAAGATGGCGGGCTTGCCGGCGATCGCGAGCTCGGCGACGGTGGTCGCGCCGGCGCGGCACACGATCAGATCGGCGCGCTGGTACTCGCTCGCCATGTCCTTGATGAAGGCGCGGACGTCGGCGTTGACGCCGGCCTCGCGGTAGCGCGCCGCGACCGCCTCCTCGTCGGCGGTGCCGGTCTGGTGCACGATCGAGATCGCGCGCTCGGCCGCCAGCGCGATCAGCGCCCGCGACGCCAGGTCGTTCACCGCGACCGCGCCGAGCGAGCCACCGCTCACCAGGATCGCGGGCGGCCGATCGAGGGGGCGGGGGTCGGTCCCCGCGGCGAGGAGCCGCGCCGCCAGCTCGCGCCGCACCGGGTTGCCGGTCATCGCGATCTTCTTGGCCTTGAAGAAGCGGCGGCTCTCCTCGAACGACAGGAACACGCGGCGCACCAGCTTGCCGAGGATCTTGTTGGTCAGCCCCGGGATCGAGTTCTGCTCGCAGATCGCGGTCGGCACGCCGCGCAGCCGCGCCATCAGCACCACCGGGCCCGACGCGTAGCCGCCGACCCCGATCACGACGTCGGGGCGGAACGCCTTCACGATGCGCCGCGCCTGCCACAGCGCCCGCGGCAGCTTCCACAGGCCCTTCACCGCGCCGAGCAACCCGACGGTCTTCAGCCCCGACACCTGGATCAGCGCCAGGTCCCAGCCCAGCTCGGGCAGCACCCGCGCCTCGATGCCGCGGGCGGTGCCGACGAACTGCACCGCGGCGTCGGCGTCGCGCGCGCGAACCTCCTCGGCGATCGCGACGCCCGGAAACAGGTGGCCGCCCGTGCCACCACCCGCGATCAGGACGCGCATGGCGGGCACGCTAACGCGGTGATCGCGTGGACGCCACTTGTGGTGCGCGCGGGCGACGGCGACCGTGGCTGTGGCGCGACCGCGACAGTCGCCGCGCCGCGCGGCGCGCCAACGCTGCAGGATCGCGTGACCCCGTCGCGGGCATATCCTTTGCTGCGACTCCGCGCATGTCGTCCATCCAGAGAGTCGGGGTCGTCGGGATGTTGTTGGCGCTCACTGCGGCGGCGAGCGCCGAGCCGCTGAGCGGACGCGTGGTCGATCGCAAGACCGGCGCACCGGTCGAGGGCGCCGTGGTCCACGTCGCCGGGCCCGAGGGCTTCGAGGCGACGCTGTCGTCGGGCGCCGACGGCCGTTACCTCGTCGACGTCGCGCCCGGTCGCTACCGCATCACGTTCCTCCACGGCAAGACCCGCGTGGTCGGCCGCGTCGAGGTCGAGGCCGGGCTACCGACCAAGCTCGACGGCCGGGTCGATGACGCGCCCGACGAGGTCATCAGCCTCGAGCACACCGTCGCGCCCGCGGTGATGCCGCAGCCCAAGGACCCGCAGCTCGCCAACCGCGCGCCCGCGTACACCGACAAGGCGATCGAGCAGGACGCGTGGACCCGGGCGTGGCTCTTGCTCGACGTCGACGAGCGCGGCGTCGTCACCCGGCTGAAGTTCTTGAAGCGCCCCGGCTACGACCTCGAGCCGATCGCGATCCGCGAGTCGTTCGCGGTGGTGTTCACGCCCGGCCGCGACGATC
>JAYTAJ010000950.1:0-6900 GCA_043737575.1 Myxococcales bacterium
GTGCCGAGCTGGCTCTACAACCACCTGCGGCGCTGGCACCACCTGTCGCTCTTGAAGAGCGGCGAGACCACGCGGCTCCTGACCCGCATCGTCGACGGCGCGGTCGATCGGCCCGCGATCGAGCAGCTGATCCACGTCATCGAGGACGATCTCGGCCTGCCGCTGCACAGCGCGGTCGAGGCCACCAAGGTCGCGCTGTCGGGCGCCGACGCGACCCGCTTCGCCTTCGCGCGGCCGGGCGTGACGATCGGCGCGCCGGTCACCCGCGCCGGCTTCGACGGCTGGATCGGCCCCGAGCTCGAGGCGATCGACGTCGCGATCGACGAGGCCCTCGGCGCCGCCGGGATCGAGGCCGCGGCGATCGATCGGGTGTTCGCGACCGGCGGCTCGTCGCTGGTGCCGGCGGTGCGCGCGACCCTCGCGGCGCGGTTCGGCGCCGATCGCATCGTCGGCGGCGAGGAGCTGACCTCGGTCGCCGCGGGCCTCGCCGAGATGGCCGCGCGTCTGTAAGGTGGGGGGATGCGCAACCTCATCGCCTCCGCGTTCCTCGCCGTCGTCCTCGCCGCGTGCGGCAGCAAGTCGTCGCCGCCGCCGGCCTCGCCCGATCCCCAGCCCGACGTGACCGATCCGTCGGCGGCCTGCAACCTCGAGGGCGAGAACGGCACGCCCGCCACCGCCGAGCAGTGCGAGTGCCTCGGCTTCGAGGTCGTCGGCGACATCGGCGACGGCCAGGTGAAGTGCCCCGACGGCAAGTCCGAGGTCTCGAAGATCCGCTACGGCATCGAGGGCGGCGTGTGCTGCTCGGCGGCGACCGACGTGCCCGCCGCGTCGTGACCGTCGACGAGCTGGTGCGGGTGCTGGCCCACGACGGCATCTTGCTGGTGCAGGACGCCACCCGCGCCAGCGTCGCGACCCTGGTCGCGGGCGGGCCGATCCGCGGCTCGTGGTGGGGCCACCCGAAGTCGAAGCAGATCTTCGACGCGCTCGGCGCCCTCGACGAGCACGCCGACGTCGCGATCGCCAAGCTGATCGACGGCAAGAACACGCTGATCCACCGGCGGCTGTGGCCGGCGCTGGTCGCGATCGGACGGGCCCGCGCGCCGTGGCAGCTCGACGGCTTGTCGGCGACCGCGCTCGCGCTGCTCGATCAGCTCGAGGACGGACCGCGGCGCGGCGGCGGCGCGCCGGGCAAGGAGCTCGAGGCCCGGCTGCTCGCCCGCGGTCGGCAGCTCCACACCGACGCCGGCTCCCACGTGACCGAGCTGACCGCGTGGTCGGGGTTCGCCCGCGCCGAACAGCTGCGGGCGCCGCCGCTCGAGACCGCGTACGCCGCGTTCGAGGAGGCGCTGTGGCCCGCCGCCGATCGACTGCCGTGGCGTCCGCGCGCGCCGTCGCTGCGCCGCAAGCCGGGCAAGGTCGACGGGTGATCGAGCTGATCGACGCGGCGGCGTGGCGGCCGGGGACGTGGGCCCACGGCACCACCCACGCGATCGCGGCGTGGACCGACGTGAGCGGCGCGATCACCGCGCGGCTGAGCGTCGCGTCGATCGATCGCGCCGGATCGTTTTCGACCTTCGCCGACTGCGATCGCTGGCTCGCGGTGCTCGACGACGGCGGCGGCCTGCGGCTCGATCGCACCGACGGCGCGCATCGGCTCGCGATCGGCGCGACCCTGGCCTTCGCCGGCGACGAGCCGATCGTCGCGACCCCGACGCGATCGGCGCGCGTCTTCAACCTGATCGTCCGCCGCGGCGTCGGGTGGCAGGCCCGCGTCGTCACCGCGCGCGACGCCCACGAGGCGCCGCCGGGCGTCGTCGCGATCGTCGCCGCCGCCGCGGCGCTCGACGTCAGGCTCGGCGATCGCGCGCTCGCCTTGCCGCGTCACACCACCGCGATCGCGACCACCGCGACGCCGCTGCAGGTGAGCGTCGACGCCGCGCCCGATCGCCCGGCGATCGTCGTCACGCTGGCCGGCTTGTGCCGATGACCGTGCCCGTCATCACGGCTGCGCGCACCGGCGACCGATCAATCGTAGAGTCGCAGCCATGGCAGTCATCCGACGCGGCGTGCTCTCGATCCTCGGCGCGTCGCTCGCGCTCCTCACCGCGTGCGGCGACGATGGCGGCACCCCGTCGAGCTGCCTGCCCGAGTGCCCGGCCAGCCGCGGTTACGACGCCGAGTCGTACCACCTGAGCGCGCGCTTCGACTGGACCACCAGCACGCTCCACGCCGTCGAGGATCTGACGCTGGCCGGCCTCGAGACGCCGATCGTCGAGCTCGACGCCGACGTCGACGTCACCGAGGTCCGGTCCGGCAGCCAGCGGCTCGCGTTCGCCAACGATCGCGACGCCGGCACGCTGCACGTCGATCTCGGCCCGGTCATCGGCGATGGCACGCCGGTGACGTTCACCGTCGAGTACACCGCGCCGCTCAGCGACGCGCTGCGCATCGGCGGGCCGCGCGACGACGATCCGATCACCGCGCGCCTGCTCTACACCGACTCCGAGCCGGATCGCGGCCTGCGCTGGCTGGTCGCGAAGCACGATCCCGCGGATCGCGCGCTGTGGTCGGTCGACGTCACCGCGCCGACCACGCACGACGTCATCGCCAACGGCCGCCGCGTCGACGATCAGCAGGTCGGCGGCCAGCGCCTGGTCAGCTACACGCTGCCGCAGCCGATCCCGACGTACCTGATGGCGTTCGCGACCGGCGAGCTCGAGCACGTCGAGCGCACCAGTGGCCGGGTCCCGCTCGCGCTGTGGTTCCGCCGCGGCGTCGTGCTCGATCCGCAGGCGCACCTCGATCTGCTCGCCGAGCAGATGGCGACGTTCGACGCGCTGATCGGGCCGTACCCGTGGGAGAGCTACGCGGTCGTGCTGATCCCCGGCTTCGGCGGCGGCATGGAGAACGCGACCATCACGTTCAACGACGAGTCGTCGGGCCAGGGCCCGATGAGCTTCGGCCTCAACGCCCACGAGCTGGCGCACCAGTGGTTCGGCGACTGGGTGACGATGCGGACCTACGACGACGTCTGGGTCAAGGAGGGCATGGCGACGTTCCTCGCCGCCGAGGCGACCCGGGCCCGCCGCGATCGCATGGCGGTGGGGCGGTTCTTCGGCAACGACTTCGGCTTCTTCCCGGGCGACGCGATCGTCGATCCGACGCTGAGTGGCCTCGCGAAGTACACCAGCGGACCGTACGAGCGCGCGGCGTGGCTCATCACCCAGATCCGCGCGCTGGTCGGTGACGACGACGCGTTCTGGGCGGCGCTGCGCCGGGTCCAGACCGAGCACATGGTCGGCGACGTGTCGGGCGCCGAGTTCCTCGCCAGCTTTCCGCTGACCGAGGCCCAGCGCGCGCGCCTGACCGCGAGCCTGCCCGCGCAGGACACCGCGTACATCGCGGCGACGGTGACGCCGCTGCCCGCGACCGGCGTGACCGCGGTGTCGCTGGTGCTCGCCGATCCGCTGCAGCTGATCGCGTCGCCGCTCGAGGTCGTGGTGATCGATGCCAGCGGCGCGGCGACGACGACGACCTTGACCGAGGACGGGCCGACCGAGCTGACCGTCCCCGACGGCGGCTACCTCGTGACCGACCCGCGCGGCGTGCATCCGTCGTGGCCCGACGTGTTCGCGAGCGACGACTCGCTGTTCGAGCTGATCGCGCTGGCGACGCCGACCGCCGCGGCGGCGCGCGCCGACTTCTTGCAGCGCTCGCCGTCGCACCAGGAGATCGGGCTCGCGTACGGCGCGCCGCTGCCGCCGGCCGCCGACTTCGCGGCGTTCTACGACGGCCTCGACTCGCTGAACGCACAGCGCTCCACGATCGACCGCGCCTGCGGCGAGCTGCCGTTCGCCACGCCGCCCGACGCCGCGACGCTCATCGCCGCGCTGACCCCGCTCCTGCGCGCGCCGCCGATCGTCGGCTTCAGCAGCGTCGGCGGCTGCGATCCGTCGATCACCGAGCCGCTGATCGGCGCCGAGCTCGACGCCGCGTCGGTCGCGATCACGGGCGCGAACGCGGCGCGGGTCGAGTACCTGATGTCACTCGACGCGGCCCCGGCGCTGGCGCTGGCGCGGTTCGGCCGCATCGCGACGACCGCGCCGACCTTGCGGCTGCGCGATCTGGCGCTCCAGCGGCTGTGGTTCCAGACACTGAGTTTCGTGGGCTACACGCCCGTGCCGTCGAGCGAGCAGCCCGCGTGGCGCGCGTTCTTCCGCGACCGCTACCCCGCGATCACGTCGTCGACGCGGTTGCAGCGGGTGTGGCGCGGCTCGCAGAGCCTCGGCGACGTCGAGGCGCTGCCGCTGCTCGCGACGCGCTTGCACACGGTGCCGATGGCCGAGGGCACGCAGGCGCGGCTCGTGTGCGACGCGATGGCGCTGGCGTCGACCGAGCCCGGCGCGCTCGAGGCGTTCCAGGCCGCGACGATGCCGTGGGGTGAGCTGTGGCCCGCGGCCGCGGCGGCGCTCGCCGATCCGTCGCAGTGCCAGGGCAAGCGTCGCGATCCGCGCGCGCTCGACGTCGACGCCGACGGCCCGCACGATCACGTGCGGCACCTGCACCCGCGCTGACCCGCCTCGCGCCTATCGCAGCAGCTCGAGCAGATCGTCGCGCGTGATCGCGGTCGCGGCGCCGCCATCGAGCGCCGCCGCGGCGAGCGCCCGCTTCTTCGCCTGCAGCGCGAGCACGCGCTCCTCGACGGTGTCGCGGCTGACCAGGCGGTACACCATGACCGGCTTGTCCTGGCCGATGCGGTGGGTCCGATCCGCGGCCTGATCTTCGGCCGCCGGGTTCCACCACGGATCGAGCAGGAACACGTGATCGGCCGCGGTCAGGTTGAGACCGGTGCCGCCGGCCTTGAGCGAGAGCAGCATCACGGGCGGACCGCCCGGATCCTGGAACTCGGCGACCACGCCCGCGCGATCGCGGGTGCTGCCGTCGAGGCGCGTGAACGCGAGGCCCTCGGTCGCGAGCATCGGCTCGACCAGATCGAGCAGCGACGTCCACTGCGAGAACACCAGCGCCTTGCTGCCGGCCGCGACCGCCGCGGTCAGCACCTCGGCGAGCGTCGACAGCTTGGTCGAGCCGTCGGCCTTCTGGCCGGGCAAGAGCGCGCGGTGACACGCGGCCTGGCGCAGGCGCAACAGCGCCTCGAGCGCGGCCATGATGCCCTGGCCCTTCTCGAGCAGCTGGACCACGTCGGCCTGGGTCGCGGCGCGGATCGCCTCGTAGGTGATGCGCTCGTCGTCGTCGAGCTCGACCCACAGCACCGCCTCGGTGCGCGGCGGCAGCTCGGGCGCGACGTCCTTCTTCAGGCGGCGCATCAGGAACGGCCGCACCCGCGCCCGCAGCCGCGCCGCGACCTCCTCGTCGCCGGCCTCGACCGCGGTGCCCCAGCGATCGCGGAAGTCGAGGCGGCCGCCGAGCAGGCCGGGGTTGGTGAAGTGGAGCTGGCTCCACAGCTCGTCGAGGCGATTCTCGATCGGCGTACCCGACAGCGACATGCGCCAGCCGCCGCCGCCCAGCCGATACGCGGCGCGCGCGATCTGGCTGTCGGGGTTCTTGATCATCTGGGCCTCGTCGAGGATGACGGTGTCCCACGGCACCGCGGCGAGCAGATCGACGTCGTTGCGCACCAGCGGGTAGGTCGTGATCGTGACGTCGGCGGTGTCGTCGAGGCGGCGCCGGGTGCCGTGGTACAGCGCGACCCGCAGGTCGGGGCGGAAGCGCGCGGTCTCGGCCTGCCAGTTCGGCGCGACGCTGGTCGGGCACACCACCAGCGTGCGGCCGGTGATCGCGGCCAGCGCCTGCACGGTCTTGCCGAGGCCCATGTCGTCGGCGAGCACGCAGCCGAGCCCGGCGTCGCGGCAGAACGCCAGCCAGTCGACGCCCTTCTTCTGGTACGGCCGCAGCTCGGCGGTGAAGCCGGGCGGCAGCACCGCCGACGGGATGCCGTCGAAGCCGTCGGCCAGCGCCCGCAGCCGCGTCAGATCGAGCGGCACGTCGACGCCGAGCTCGTCGGCGAGGCGGGCCGCGTCGGGCAGCGCGAACGCGGGCAGGCTGCCGTCGGCCGAGCGAGCCGCGAGCAGATCGCCGAGCACCGCGCCGTGCCGCGCCAGCCACTGCATCGGCAGCGCGCCCCAGCCGCCGCCGTCGAGCGCGACCAGATCGGCACCGGCCTGCCAGGCCCGCAGCGCCGCGGTCGCGTCGGCGGTGCGGCCGCCGCCCTCGACCCGCACGCCGAGGCCGCGGGTGACGTCGATCTCGAACGCCAGCGGCACCGCGCGGGTCGCGTCGGCCGACGCCGCGTCGGTGCGCAGCCAGCGCCCGAGCTTGGCCTGCAGCTCGAACGCGTCGCGGCCGCTCGCCTCGATGCGCCGGCCCGGCAGCAGATCGAGCTCGCCGCGCAGGCGATGGCGCAGCCGCTGCTCGGCGTCGATGTCGCGGACCGGGACCGGGCCGCCGAGATGCACCAGCCGATCGGCGTCGATGCGCGCGTTGGGCGGATCGCCGTAGACCAGGGTCGCCATCACCGACAGCGTCTCGCCGCGCTGCTCGACCACCAGCGCGACCCGCGGCGCCTGACCGCGCGCGATCGTCGGCAGTCGCTTGGTGCGGATGTCGACCACCAGCCGCGCCGCGAGCGATGGCACCAGCGTGGTCGCGACCGCGTGGAGCTGGCTCGCCGGGAACCGGGTCTCCGACGGCAGGTGCTCGAGGCGCGCGCCGCCCAGATCGATCGCGCCGATCGGCCGCAGGACGTCGCCGAGCCGCGCGACTCCGAGGCTGACCGCGTACGCGCCCGGTGGCGCCTCGAGCCGCAGCACCACCCCGGGCCCGTCGTCGGAGATGATCGCCTGCGGCAGCATCACCTCGCCGCTGCACGTCACGCGATCG
>JAYTAJ010000951.1:0-3026 GCA_043737575.1 Myxococcales bacterium
CCCGTCGCCGCGATCGCGTCGCGCAGCGCGTCGGCCTTGGCGTCGCCGACCCGCGCCTCGCGAAACTGGATCTGGCGGTGCAAGTTGCCGAGCTCGACCCGATCCGGATCGATCACCGTCACCGCGACCCCCGCATCCGCGATCGCCAGCGCGATCGGCCCGCCCAGCCCGCCCGCACCGATCACCGCGATCACTCACTTCTCCGCGTTCGAGCGCCCGCACTCCTTGCACACGCCCCGCCCATCCAGGACGCCGATGCACGAGCCATCAAAACACAACCGCCGATCGTCCGTACCCGTACCCGTACCCGTACCCGTACCCGTACCCGTATCCGTGTCCGTGTCCGTGTCCGTGTCCGTATCCGTATCCGTATCCGTATCCGTATCCGTCTCCGACGGCCCGGCCTCGAGCCCGCACACCCGACACCGCCCATCATCCCCGACCAGCCCAACACACCCTCCATCGATGCACAGCCGCCGCTCATCATCGACCGCACCCGGCCCGCGATCGCTCGGCGCGTCCGCCTCACCATCGCCATCCGCGTCGACGACCTCCTGCTGCCCGCGCCTTCGCTCGTCGCCCCAGAACCGCGACGGCCTCCCGCACACCTTGCACGCGCCATCGCCGCCGATGACTCCCGTGCAGGCGCCGTCGTCGCACAGCGTGCGCTCGGCCCAGTCGCGTCCGGACTCCATCACCGCAGGCTACCGCTCGGGCCGAACGTCCCCGACTTGCCGTCGCGCAGCACCTCGAACAGCTCGCTGGCGATGAAGAACGTCAGCTCGAGATCGCCGATGCGCACCGGCAGCCCCGACGTGACCTCGCGCTCGCGCCGCGCCTCGAGCGCGGTGCCCGCCAGCTCGCTGCCGTTGCGCGAGCCTGCGTCGGCGACCAGCCACTTGTCGCCGGCCCGATCGACGCGGTGCCGGAAGTACGCGTGGAAGCGCGACACCGTGACGTCGCGCAGGACGACGTCGTTGTTGGGCGTGCGGCCGATCGTGATCATGTCGGCGAACGACGCGCCCGGCTTCTTGGCGAGCGGATAGACCTCGATCGCGCGCGGGCCGCGGCGCTGGCCGAGCACGGGCGCGACCAGGGTCTCGACCTCCTCGTCGGGGCCGCGCTGCGAGTCGGTGTCGCCCTCGACGCCGTCGGTCCGCCGCCGCACCAGCGCCGCGGGAGCCGCCGACGCGAGGAACGCGCTGCGACCCAGGAGGGCGAGCTGGAGGTACCGCTCGGACTGATCCACGAACTAGAAGTAGCACAACCGGCCATCGCGGGCGTCATCAGGCACAATCCGATCATGCGTCGCTCGCTGCTCTTCGCCGCCGTGCTCGCGCCGATCGCGTGCGGCGGTTCGCCACCGCGCCCGGCCCGCCTCGATCCCAGCACCGCCGCGTCGATCCAGGTCGCCACCGTCGGCCGCGCCACGACGTTCTGTCCGGGCGGCACCGCGCCGCAGCTGGACGTCGCGGTCGCCACCACCGACGGCAAGGTCCTCGACAGCTGGAGCCAGGGCGAGGGTCGCGGCGGCAAGCTGCCGTTCGCGACGACGTTCGAGTGGACCTCGAGCTGGGGCCAGGTCGACGCCGACGGCTACCTGCAGCTGCCCTCGGATCCGATCGACGCGATCGATCGCGAGGTGACGGTCGAGATCCGCGTCGCCGAGCGTCCCGATCTGGTCGGCGCGGTCGCGCTCACGCCCGACTTCGGCTGCGGCGGATCGCTCGGCGCCAGCGGCGTCGGCGGCGCCAGCGGTCACGGCGGCGGCTACGGCAACGGCGGTCGCGACGGCGCGCGCGACGACAGCAACCACGCCGCGGCGAGCGGCGAGCGCGGTGACAGCGGCGGCCACGGCGGTGACGCCGGAGACGGCGGGCCCGGCCCCCGCGTCGAGGCGATGGTGGCGTACGTGCAGACCGCGAGCGGGCGCCGCTTCGCCGTGCTGCGGACCTGGGCTCACGGTGAGATGGCGACGACGATCTTCGATCCCGCGGGCGAGCGCTGGGCGGTCGTCGCGTTCGGCGGCAGCGGTGGCAGCGGCGGCAGCGGCGGCAGCGGTGGATCCGGTGGTCGCGGCGGCGAGGGTCGTCAGCCCGAGTCGTGCCCGTCGAGCTCGTCGTCGTCGTCGGGCTCGGGGTCCGGCTCGGGATCCGGATCGGGATCCGCGGAGCCGTGCGATCCCGGCACCGACGGCGCGGCCGGGGGCGATGGTGGTCCGGGCGGCGACGGTGGCCGCGGCGGCGACGGCGGTCCCGGCGGCTCGATCGAGCTGGTCTACGACGCCGCGTTCCCCGAGCTCGCCGAGCTGTTGATCCTCTCGACCCGCGGCGGCAGCGCCGGCAGCGCGGGCTACGGCGGCAGTGGCGGCGACGGCGGCTCGGGCGGCGGCGGCGCGCGGCGCGGCTACGACGGCCGGAGCGGCTCGTCGGGGCGCGACGGCAAGCCCGGTCGCGACGGACCGCCGGGCCAGGCGCCGTCGGTGCGCGGCGGCGACGTGCGCGAAGCGTTCGCGGACCTCGAGGCCCGCGGGCTCACGTTGGTGCAGCCGGCGCGCTAGGCGGCGGCTCGTCGTCGGTCGGCGCCGCATCGGCGTTCGCAACCGGCGCGACATCGGCGACCGGCGTGCCGCTCGCCACCACCAGCGCGTCGCGTCGTCGGTTCGAGACGATCGACGCGACCACGCCCGCGGTGATGAAGCCGGCGATGATCGCCAGCGACGCGACGTTCGGGATGTGGACGTGGCCGTGGCCGATCATCTTGGCGCCGATGAACACCAGCAGCCCGGCCAGCGCGTACTTCAGGTAGTCGAAGTGCGCCATCGCGCCCGCGAGCATGAAGTACATCGAGCGCAGCCCGAGGATCGCCATGATGTTCGACGTGATGATCACGAACGACTCCTGGCTCACCGCCAGCACCGCCGGGATCGAGTCGAGGGCGAAGACCACGTCGGTCAGCTCGACGACGACCAGGCACACCGCCAGGATCGTCAGCGCCCGCCGGCCGTGGCTGTCGCGGACGAAGAA
>JAYTAJ010000952.1:0-3022 GCA_043737575.1 Myxococcales bacterium
GGGCTCGCCGCGGCGCGCGCCAACCCGCCCGATCTGATCCTGCTCGACTTCGTGATGCCGAAGATGAACGGCTACCAGGTGTGCCGCGAGCTCGCCGCCGATCGCGCGCTGCGCGACGTCCCGGTGGTGCTGATGAGCGCGAAGGGCGACCAGGTCGGTGAGCGGTTCGTGAAGGTGATGGGCATCGTCGACTACATCACCAAGCCGTTCTCGCCCGAGGCGATCACCGCGGTGGTGCAGCACACGGTCGCGAAGTACCGGACGTCCGACGCCGCCGATCCGCGGCCGACCGATCAGATGGCGGCGGTCGATGGCGCGGGGCCGGCTCGCAGCCACGCGCTCGGTGCGCTGCGCAGCCAGCTCGCCGACGTGGTCGGGGCCCGGGTCGCGGCGCTGTTCGCGCTGGCCGACGCCGCCGACGAGGGCGCCCCCGATCGCGCGTCGCGCATCCCGACCGACGCCTCGGCGATCGCCGACACCGTGCGCTCGGCCCTCGACGACGCCAGCCTCGGCGCGATCGTCAGCGGGATCGATCTCGCCGCGCTCGACGGCGGGCCGTCGCTGACCGGCGATCTGCGGGTCATCCCGCTCGCAGAGATCCTGCAGCTGCTCGATCATCAGGAGCAGTCCGGCGTGCTGACGGTCGGGCGCAACCAGACCCAGATCGAGGTCTACTTCCGCCGCGGCCGCATCGATCAGTCGCTCGGCACCGGGCTGCCCGAGGATCTGCTGCTCGGGCGCTACATCGTCGACGGTGAGATGATGCCGCGCGGCGACTTCGACGCGTTCCTGGCGTCGCGCCAGGGCGGGCCGCGGCTGATCGGCGAGCAGCTGGTGCGGCTCGGGCACCTGTCGGCGGCCGATCGCAAGGCGGCGCTGGCGCGGCAGACCTGCGAGCTGGTGTACGAGGCGCTGCGCTGGCGCTACGGCCACTTCCGCTTCGTCGCCGGCCACGAGCCGCCGGCGTCGGTGGTCGACGCCGGCCTCGAGCTCGACGTCGAGGCGCTGTTGATGGAGGGCTTCCGCCGCGTCGACGAGTGGCACCTCATCGAGCGAGCGATCGACGACTTCGAGCTGGTGTTCCTACGCAACGAGGACGCGGTTGCGCAGATGGGCCGCGGCCGGCTCACCCGCGAGGAGCTGGCGGTGCTCGAGCTGGTGAACGGCAAGAACAGCGTGAAGGACATCGTCCGCAAGTCGCGGATGGGCAGCTTCGAGGTGTCGAAGATGCTGTACCGCCTGCTGTCGATCAAGCTGGTGCGGCGCCGCGTCCTGCCCGTCGCGGTCTAGTCATTTTGGCCCAGGGGCTGCTTCGCACCCTGGGCGCCCGTCCGAATCACGACGCTGATCAGGAGGTCGGAGCGCTCGGAGCGCTCGCGTCACGAGACCCCGTCCGATCGGGCGTCGACGATCACGCGCTACGCAACGGGTGCAGAAAGTATCTCGTCCGCGAGTCGCTTCACCAGCTGGGCATCGGCGCGGTCGCCGAACTGCTTCTTCACCGTGCCGATGATCTTGCCCGCCATCTTCGGGTCCTTCGACGGCAGCGCGGCGACCGCGGCGGCGACCGCGGCGCGCAGCTCGTCCTCGCCCGCCATCGACGGCAGCATGGTCGCGCACCACGCCAGCTCGAAGTCGAGCTCGGTGACCTGCTCCTGGCCCTTCGCGCCGAGCGCGGCGTACTCGGTCCGCGCCTTCTCCATGCTCTTCTTGTAGGAGTTGATGACGTCGCGGATCACCGCGTCGTCGACCACGCCCGTGAAGCCCTTGGCGGTGCGGCGCTCCATGATCTTGGTGTTGATCATCCGGACCAGGTTGGCGGTCCGCGAGTCCTTCGCCTTCATCGCGGCGGTGAGCTGCTGGCGGAGCTGGTCTTCGAGCGTCGCGTCGGCCATGCGCCACCTTTACCACGCCCCTGGATCTGGGAACCGCCCGCCCCACGATCTGCGGAGCTCGCGCAGCAGGATCTTCGGCGTTCTGCGGCTCGCGCAGCAGGATCTTCGGCGCTCGCGCCGCGTGACCCCGCCCGATCAACACGTCGATCCCCGCGCGCGACGCACCGGGTTCTCGAAAGTAACTAGTTCTCTCGCGAGAACAAACGGGCCTGTCCGGGAGTAATTCTGGGTCTCTGCTTGCCGCGACGGGTGCGGCGGTGCTCGGGCCGATGACCGAGCACGCTCGGCGTCAGCACCAGCGGCGCGACCTCTTCCTGGGCGACGCGGGCAGGCTCGACCTCGACCGCCGCGGCGGTCGCGGCCTCCTCGGTCTCGTCCTCGTCGTGGGCGACCGCGCGCAGCTCGATCGCGGTGGCCGGGTCGGCCGCGACGCGCTCCTCGCCATCGGGGCCGAGGCCGCGGACCAGCTCGTCGGCGATCGCGTCGGCGTCGTAGGGACCGCTCAGCTCGATCGCGCGCCCGATCGGCGCCCCGCCGAGGCGCAGCTCGACCTCGACCCGCGCGGTCCCGCGTCCGGTCAGCCGCGCCGCGAGGCGCTCCGCCAGCCGCTGGAGCCCAGCGCCCAGCCCGCTGGCGCCCAGCTGGCTCCACGACCGCAGATCGATCCGATCGAACAGCCGCGCCGCGGGCCGATACGCGTCGAAGCGAGTGCCGCCATCGCCGCGCGCCAGCGCCTGCAGATCGGCGTCCCACGCCCTGGCCACGGACGGCGGCGGCAGCTCGGCAAACGCGCCGAGGGTCCGCACGCCGAGCGCCTCGAGCATGTGCTGCACCTCGGCCGGCAGGTTCAAGAGGCCGAGCGGCAGCGGCGCCAGGAACACCGCGGCACCGCCGCGCGGCACGCAGATCACCGCCGCCGGGGCCACGGCCGCGTCCTTCGCGGAAGGAGCCGCGAGGGAGCCGAAGGGGTCCCGCGCCGATGAGCCCGACGCAGCGACCGCGGCGGTGAATCGATCGTCGGCGATGCCGACCCGGACCCGCAGCCCCAGGCTCGCCGCGATCTCGACCACCCGCGCCCCGAACGCCGCGCCGCGCTTGCCCGCGGGCACCTCGACGAACAGCGCGCG
>JAYTAJ010000953.1:0-6875 GCA_043737575.1 Myxococcales bacterium
TCGTCCCCAACGCCGCCGACGATCCGTTCGGCGCGATGAACGCGATGGCGCAGATCGGGAGCGCCCAGCGCGCGCCCGAGATCATCATCGTCAACGACGGCAAGCCGGTCGAGAGCGTCAGCGCGGGCAGCCGCGCGGCGACCATCGCGAAGTACGCCGCGATCGCGATCATCCCGTTCGTCCTCGGCATCGCGATCCGCGGGATCTCGAAGGACGCGGCGTTCTACAACGCCGGCATCCAGGACTCGAAGTTCATCCGCAAGGACGTGAACACGGTCAAGAAGGCCCTGGTCGCGATCAACGAGAAGGTCACCGCGGCCAAGGGCACGGGCAAGGAGTCGACCGCCGCGATGCGCGAGCTCGAGAAGCTCGAGCCCAAGGACGCGATCGTCTTCCGCGCCAAGCAGAACAACCTCAACCCCGAGCTGTCGGCGAAGATCCTCGAGTTCTACGCGATGGTCGCGCAGCTCCGCCTCATGATCGACGACCACACCCGCTCGGCCAAGGCCGACGAAGGTGCGCTCGGCGTGGCGCGCGAGGCCACCGAGAAGCTGACGCTGCCGCCCAACTCGGGCTTCGAGAAGGCCGTCCGCATCCGCTACGGCGTCCTGGTGTGGAACCCGACCGAGGAAGATCTGTTGAAGGACTCGACGCCGTTCGGCGCGCGCCTCGTCGAGCTCGGCCCGCCGTACTGCGGCGGCAAGCTGATGTCGGTGAGCGGCGCGTGCCCCGAGGGCGTCGAGGTCGAGACCCTCGCGTACCGCGTGGCGCCGGGTGGCCAGTGGCAGAAGGGCGACTTCGCGATCCCCGGGCAGAACCTGGAGCAGGGCGCCGCGGTGCCCACGAAGAAGCTCCTGGTCATCTCGCCGACCGGCGTGTTCGACGGCCTGGTGCAGACCAACCCCGGCACCGCCGCGGAGCACCTCTACAACAAGCGCGTCGAGGGGATCCGCAAGAAGCTGACGGAGACGATCGAGGCGGCCAACGCCCTCGAGGCCAAGCTCGGCCCGAAGGCGAACGAGAGCCCGCACTTCACGTTCTTCATGTAAGGGCTGCGTCGTTTTCAGGAAGGGCTTTCGCAAGCCCTTCCCCCCATCGGTGCCCGATGGGGCCCCCCATCCAAGACGTGTGACCTCGGGGCGGTGGTGCGGGAGCGGGATCAGTCGAGGACGCGGGGCGTGATCAGTCGCTGGCGCGGTCGGCGGCGCAGCGGAAGCCGACGATGACGTGGCGGGCGGTGCGCGGGCGGCCGTGCCAGGCGGCGCCGCGGCCGAGGCCGGCGTGGTCGTCCCAGGCCGAGCCCTTCACCGTCATCTCGACGGAGGGGCCCGCCTCGGTGGCGCGCGCGGCGGGCGGCCAGCGCGTCGCGGTCCACTGGAACACGTTGCCCGCGAGATCGAGGACACCGAAGGGGCTCGCGGCGTCGGGGAAGCTGCCGACCGCGACGGTGTCGCCGGGGCCGCCGTCGCCGGCGTTGAGCTTGGCGCGATCGAACTCGGGACCAAACGGGTACGCGAGGGCGGACGGGCCGCGCGCCGCCTTCTCGAACTCGTGAGCGCCCGGCAGGCGGCGCGGCGCGTCGACCGCTTGGCCGCGCCACGCGCAGTACGCCGCGGCGTCGTCCCAGGTCACCAGCACGACCGGATGATCCTCGCGTCCGGACGGCGGACGGTCGCCTTGCCACACGAACCGCTCGACCTCGGTGGCCCAGTCCTGCTGGAAGCCCTGGGTCGCCCAGGTCGCCGCGTCCATCGTCGGCGCGGCGGCGCCACCGTCGCCGACGAACTCGGCGTAGGCGGCGTTGGAGACCGGCATCAGATCGATGCGGAAGGCGGGCAGCTCGATGACGTGGCGATCCTCCTCGCGATCGAACCAGTGCTCGCTGCGCGCGGTGTCAGTGCCGGCGGCGGCGGCCCACGCGTCGTAGGCGGTCTCGCGCTCCTCGTCGGTCGAGCCCGCGATCGAGCGGCTCGCGGCGACGACCACCATCTGGCGATCGGCGGCGATCGACTGCCCGGCGGCGCCGCCGCGGTACGTGACCGCGCGGGTCGGCGCGGTGACCAGCGGCGCGACCGGCTGACCGGGCGAGAAGCGCGGACGGTGCGAGTCGCAGGCGGTGACGGTGACAGGGACCAGGATCGCGGCGAGCGCGCCCGCGGACGCGGTGCGAGCCAGCGAGGAGACAGGCATGGCGTGATCATAACCCGGCGTCGGGTCGCGCCGCGTCGGCGCGCTGCCGCTCGAGGTCGGTCTCGACGGCGCGGCGGCGGCGCGCGTCGGCGAGCGCGCGGGCGTAGCTGGGGCCGGCGCCGAGGATCGCGGCGTCGAGCGGCGCGGGCGCGGGGGCCGGCCCCTGGCGCGCGATCACGCCCGCGCGGTCGCGCAGCATGCGCGCGATCCGCGGCCGCGCGGTGACGTCGAGGTAGATCACCGACGACAGCTCGACGCCGTCGTCGGGATCGCGGGCGAAGGAGGTCGCGAACAACCAGCGGCCGTCGTGGGACCAGCGCGGACCGCTCTCGTCGGTGCCGGGCAGATCGATCAGCGCCTCGGCGTCGCCGCCGTCGGGCAGTCGCCACAGATCGAGATCGCTGGTGCCGTCGGCGCGCGCCACCGCGGCGGCGAAGACCAGCTCGCCGGACGGCGACCAGCTCGGGGTCACGTCGCGCGGGCCGTCGGTGAGATAGGTGACCGAGCCGTCGGGATCGCGGACCGCGATGCGGCTCTGCGGCGCGGCGGCCGCCGCGATCTCCTGGAACGCGATGCGGCCGTCGACGCCGACCGCGGGCGCGAGCTGGTGGACCTGGCGCGCGATGGCGAGGCGCTCGATCGGGCCGGGCACGACGCCGCCGGCTCGCACGTCGATCGCGATGCGGACCAGCGCGAACCAGCCGTCGATGCGTCGCGCGAACACGATCGCGCGGCCGTCGAGCGACCAGGTCGGATCGACGTCCTCGCCGAGCCCGTCGGTGAGGCGCAGCGGCGTCGCCCCGACCGCGGCGGGCATCAGCCACAGGCTGGTCTCGGCGAGGTCGCGGCCGCGCGACGACACGAACGCCAGCCACCGTCCGTCGGGCGAGAACGCCGGCTGCTCGTCGCGCACCGGCGGTTCGTCGGATGACGCCGCGAGCACCGCCCAGCGGTCGCCGTGCTCGTCGGCGAGGATCAGGCGGCCGCCGCCGCTCCAGCGCTCGGTGAGCGCGAGCCGCAGCTCCGGCACCACGATCGGCGACTCGGCGGGACGGCATCCATCCAGCGCCAGCGCCGCCAGCGCGCACGCGACCCTCACGTTGACCGCCCCGAGCTTTGCGCGTCTTGGATGGGGGCCCCTTCGGGGCCATGCCCCCGAGGGGGGAAGGGCTGGTGACAGCCCTTCAGGGCTTGACGGCGTCGGGCTTGGGCGCCTCGACCTTCTTGCTCTTCAGCTGCGTCATGTCCATGTCCCTCGCGGTGTCGTCCCGCTTGGGCTCGACCCCGAAGTAGATGCCGACGGCGACGAGGCCGACCGCGACCGACGAGATGAGCGCGATCATCCAGGCCTTGTGCTGGCTCTCCTGGGTGCGGCGCTCGAACACGACGAACTGCGCCTCTTCGTGAGGCTGGAGCGACGTGAAGTTGTGATATTCGGACATGCTGCTTCTCCGGGGAGCTACGGTAGTTCCAAGTCGGACCCGAGGTCAACGCGTCGGTTGCATCGCGACAAAAGGAATCCGGCGCCGCGATCGTTCGTTGGTAGTCTCATGGCTCGCATGGCGCAGGGCGCGAACTCCGCTTGGACAACCGGCCGTCTGCTCGGTTCCGGGTTTCTGCCGGGCCTGATTCTCGTGGCTTGCGGCACCGGGCGGGCCGATCCGCCCGAGGGTTCGCCGGAGCGCGCACCCGCCACCGCGGCGCGGACGTCGCTGGATCGCACCGCCCACGCCGAGGGCGAGACCTGCCTGGGCGTGACCGATCGCGGCATCTGGTCCGATCTCGATGACGATCTCCAGCTCGCCCTGCCCGCCGGCCTCACCGCCGATCGGGTGACCGCGCAGCTCGACGCCGACCACCAGCTGCTGATCGTCGCGGTCGACGGCTGGCCGACCAAGCCCTACCCGCTCGGCGGCGATCACGCCCTGGTGGTCGGCGCGCGCACGTTGCAGCTGCGCGCGGGCGATCGCGCCGAGCTGGCGCCGCTCTTGACCGCCGCCGCGATCACCGATCACACGGCGCCGGCCGCGCGCGATCGCGATCGCGACGGCATCGCCGATCCGCTCGACGTGCTGATGGGCGCGAAGAAGACCGCGATCAACGCCGACGCCTACATCGGCGGCTACGAGCGTCTCCGCTATCCGATGGGCGACGTGCCGCGCGAGCGCGGTGTCTGCACCGACGTGATCGTGCGGTCGCTGCGCAACGCCGGCGTCGACCTGCAGGCCGCGCTGCACCAGGACATCGCGCGATCGCGGCGGTCGTACCCGATGGTGAAGGGCAAGGGCGACCCCAACATCGACCACCGCCGCGTCAAGACGCTGTTGCCGTACCTGCTGCGCCACCTCGATCGCCGCAGCCCTGCGCTCGACGACGCCGCCGATCCGGTGCGGCCCGGCGATCTGGTCCTGTTCGACACGTTCCCGAGCCGGTCCGGGCCCGATCACATCGGCATCGTGTCCGATCGGGTCGGCCCGAGCGGCCAGCTGCTGGTCATCAACAACTGGACCGATGGCAGCGTCACCGCCGAGATGGATCTGCTCGCCTGGGTGCCGGTGACCCATCGCTTCCGCGTGGCGCCGCGGTGATTGCGGTGACGCGTCGGGTTGGCTACCGTACCGGGAATGATCCTGGGGTCGAGAGGCTGCGGAGCGATCCTGTCGCTCGTCGCGACGCTGGCGCTGATCGCGTCGGCGCGCGCCGATGAGCGCGACCGCGCGCTGATCGACAAGGTCGAGGTCAAGGCGTCGCCGATCTACGGCCTCGCGCGGATCCGCGCGCTGGTGTCGGCGACCGAGCTGCGCGGCGCCCGCATCCCCCACGACGGAAAGCCGCAGCTGACCGTGAAGATCGGCGGCGAGAAGGTCTCCTTCGTCACCGGCCTGTCGAAGAACGCCGAGGTCGAGGTCGAGGCGGTCCTGGTGGTCGCGACCACCGAGGCCTACGCGCCCGTGCTCGATCCGATCCTCGAGATCCTGAAGACCGACCTCTTGGCGCCGCTCGAGAAACTCGGACCGCGGTTCCAGCTCGCGGTGATCGGCTACGACTCGACGACGGTCGGCCAGAAGCGGCTCGGTCCGGTGGTCGCGGCGCGCAAGGTGCTCGACCAGCTCGTCAGCGAGGAGACCACCAGCGAGTTCGCGCTCGCCAAGGCGGTCGAGGACGCGATCGCGCTGGCGGCGCGCACCAAGCCCAAGCAGGTCGGCGCCATGACCCGCCCGATCGTGATCATCGTGTCGGACGGCGACGGCATCGCCGAGGACGCTCGCGAGGAGATCACCAAGCTCGGCGAGCGCGCCGCCAAGGCCGGCGTCCGCATCCACAGTCTCGGCTTCTCGCCCGACAAGAAGCGCCGCCCGCTGCTGACGCTCGGCGAGCTGTCGCGCCGCTCGGGCGGCACGTTCCGCTGGATCCAGGAGATGGAGGGCTGGGGCATCGCGCTCGATCAGCTGGTCGATCAGCTGTCCCACGAGTACGTCATCACCGCGCTGGCGCCGATCGAGGAGCTCGCCGGCAAGAAGCTCGCGGTGTCGATCGTCGGCGCCGGCGGTGCGCTCGACGCGGCGCCGCTGTCGCTCAAGGCGCCGAAGTGCGGCAAGGTCGAATGCGAGAGCGACGCCTACTGCGTCCGCGATCAGTGCATCACGCGGCGCCAGGAGGGCTCGGGCGGCGGCGCGCTGCGCTGGATCCTGATCATCGTCGGTGGGCTGGTCGGCGTCGCGGTGATCGCGCTGGTCGGACGCGCGGTGCTGGCGCGGCGCGGCGGTGCGCCGCGGCCGATCGCCCCGGCCCCGCTGCCTCACGCGATCGCGACCGGGATGCAGGCCGCGCCCGCGCCCGCCACGCCGCTCGGCGGTCCCGTGCTGATCGTGCTGTCGGGCCCCGAGAACGGCCGCCAGATCCCGCTGCACCACGGCTTCACGCTGGGCAAGGCGGCGGGCAGCCACCTGAGCTTGGTCCACGACAGCACCGCGTCGACCAACCACGCGCAGATCACCTTCGACGGCGCGGCCTGGACCCTCACCGACCTCGGCTCGACCAACGGCACCTTCGCCAACGGTAGCCGCGTGACCTCGGTCAAGCTATTCCCTGGGATGAGCCTCCGCGTCGGGTCGACCGACGTGCGGTTCTGGCAGGCCTGAGGAGCACGCCCATGAGCAGGATCATCATCGCCGGTCAGCACCTCACCGAGATGGGGGCGGGCTACAAGACCTGGTTCGACAACGGCTGGGACGCGACCACCGAGGGCCTGGTGTCGACGACCGGCATCGTCAGCCCCGGTCTCGGCGCGTTCAGCGCCGACGCCAAGAACAAGGGGCTCAAGCGCTACTCGTTCCGCAAGGAGCTGCGCAAGTATCAGAAGAACCCGCCGCTCGACGCCGCCAAGGCGACGATCCGGAAGTTCATCCTGCACCACGACGGCGTGTCGAGCTCGGCGATCTGCTGGAACGTGCTCCACAACGAGCGCGGCCTGTCGTGCCACTACCTGATCGACAACGACGGCACGATCTACCAGACCCTCGACCTCGCGTTCATGGGCTATCACGCGGCGAAGTACAACGTCGACTCGGTCGGCGTCGAGTTCTGCAACCGCGGCATCATGACCCCGGCCACCTACTACGACGGCAAGGCCGATCCGCACTTCGAGGCCGCGCCGTACTCGATCAACAACCACAAGATCCGGT
>JAYTAJ010000954.1:0-6871 GCA_043737575.1 Myxococcales bacterium
CGATCCGCGCTTCGCGGTCGCGCGCACCGATGGCTGGCAACGCGATCGCGCGGCGGCGCTGCGCGCGGCGCTCGCGGCGCGGGGCGTGCCGGTGTGGTCGGGCGAGCTGCCGCCCGGGCTGCTTTCCGACGGCTGACGCGCGCGCGGTGATATCCTCGGCGCGATGGCTCGTCGCGAAGTCTCCGCCACCGCGCCGGCCCGCGGTCGCGTCGGCTTGCCGGTCATCGCCGACGGATCGCGCCGCCATCCGCTGCTGCTCCGGCTGTCCGGGGAACCGGACGAGGACGGCGCGTGCAACAACGGCTGCCAGCCGTGCGTGACCCGGCCGCTGCCGCCCGACGCGACCGACGTCCGCGGCCGCCACGTCGTGGTCCGCCATCGCGAGGCGATGCTGCGCGCCGATCTCGCGGCGCAGATCCGCGCGCTCAAGGATCGCGGCGCGGCGTCGGTGGCGCTGGTCACCAACGGCCGCCTGCTGGTGTACCCGCCGCGGGTGCGGGCGCTGGTCCGCGCCGGCCTCGATCGCGTGATCGTGAAGCTGTTCGGCGAGGACGCCGCGCGCCACGACGCTCACACCCGCGCCGACGCGTCGTTCGCCCAGGCCGTCGACGGCATCGCGGTCGCGCGGGCGGCGGGCGGCCTCGAGATCGTCGTCGCGTTCGCCACCGCGGTGCCGCGGACCGCACGGATCGCGCTGGCGCAGCGCCTGACCGACCGCGATCCGGTCGAGCTGCCCGAGCCCGAGGTCGAGGCCCACGCCAACGAGTTTCGCTACGACGTCGTGGTCCTGCGCGACGGCGTCCACTTCGCGCATCCGTACTGGAACACGCGCTGCTTCCCGATGGTGCACCTCAACACCGGGCCGCTGTGCAACGTGCGCTGCGTCTACTGCAACGTCCACGGCGGCACCGATCAGCGCCTGTTCGACGTCGCCTACGTCGAGCGCCTCCTCGACGACGCGGTCGCGCGCATCCTCCACGGCCCCGATCAGCGCGGCGCGCCGACGATCGATCTGATCGGCGGCGAGCCGACCATGCACCCCGAGCTGCCACGGCTGATCCGCGCCGCCCGCGAGCGCGGCTTCGCCCGCGTGTTCATCTGCACCAACGGCGTGCGGCTGGCGCGACCAGGCTACCTCGACACGCTGATCGCCGCCGGCCTCACCGGCGTGCGCCTGTCGTTCCACGATCACCGCGCCGATCGCGCCAACCAGCTCGCCGACGTGCCCGGCCTCGACACCACGTACCCCGACGTCGCCGCGATGCTGCTGGCGCGCCCCGACGTCGAGACCCACGTCTTCCGCATCATCCTCGCCGACACCATCGCCGCGCTGCCCGACTACCTGCGCTGGCTCGCCGCCCACAACCACACCGGGCGGTCGATCGATCTGACGCTCGGCATGCCGTCGATGCGCGGCCGGCTGTTCGAGAACCAGCACCTGTACCCGCGGCTCGGCGACCTGCGCGGCGCGGTCGCCGACGCGATGCGGCTGGCGTCGTCGCTCGGCTTCGAGCCGACCTTGCACCACGCGCCCGCGTGCCTGTATCCCGACGACACCACCCGCGCCGCCTGCACCCACGTCGTCACCAAGCAGATCGACGCGATCCGCGGCACCGAGACGATCACCAACTTCGAGGGCGACGCGCGCCACGGCCGCGCCTGCGCGGCGTGCCCGGCCCGCGCCGAAGGCTGCACCGGGCTGCCGCGCGCGTACTTCGACGCCGATCCCGAGGCGGCCGAGGCGTGGCTGCAGCCGATCGCGTTCCCGCCGTCGCGGTACGCATGAAGACCGCGTTCCTCAGCCTGCACAGCCACGGCGATCGGTCGTTCCTTGACGACAACGGCCTCGCGCACCTGTCGGGACGCTTGCGTCGCCGCGGCCACGCCAACGAGCTGCTCGTGGTCGCGCTCGATGGCGTCGATCCGATCGGCACGCCCGGGTTTGCGGCGCTGATCGCGGCGCTGCGTGGCTTCGACGTGATCGTCTACCAGCGGACCTGGTCACGGGCGATCCCGGCGGCGATCGTCGCGGCGCTGCCGGAGGCGATCGTGGTGCATCTGCGCGGCGAGCACGCGCTCGACGATCCGCCCGGACATCACGTCTGCGATCCGCGCGACCTGGGCGGGTTGCTCGATCGCCTCGCGGGCCGGCCGCTGTCGTTGCGTGCGCCCGACGACGCGGTGTTCGCGCCGAACCTGCGGCCGATCGTCGTCAATCCCGACGCGCTGCCCGCGGCGCGGGTGTTCTCGATCGACGGCAACGCCGGCTGTCCGTACCAGGCCGACGCCCGCGCCAACCCGCTCTACGCGGGCGTCGCGATCCCCGACGGGATCGGCCGCGGCTGCGCGTTCTGCACCACCGGCAACCACTACCAGGCGCGATCGCAGGCCGAGGCGATCGACGCGGTCTTCGCGCAGCTCGCGTACGTCCGCCGCGAGGCGCCCGCGCTCGATCGCCTGGTGCTGCGCGATCAGAATCCGTTCGGCTACCTCACCGAGCTGCTCGCGCGCTGCGCCGCCGAGGGCGTCGGCGACTTCACGCTGCTCTTGCAGACCCGGGCCGACTGGCTCTTGCAGGGCGCGCGGCGGTTCGGGCTCGCGCTCGACGCCGCGGCGCGCGCGCGCATCCGCGTCAGCCCGTTCCTCGTCGGGATCGAGAGCTTCTCCCAGCCCGAGCTCGATCGCTTCAACAAGGGCGTCACGGTCGCGACCAACCTCGCGCTGGTCGCGGCGCTGCGAGCGTGGGGCGCCCACCCCGCGTTCGATCTGGCGCAGGCGTCGCTCGGCTACATCCTGTTCACGCCGTGGACGACGATGGCGGACCTGCGGCGCGCGTACGACGGCATCGCCGAGACGCGCCTCGATCAGCTGCGCGGCAAGCTCCTGCACGCGCGGGTCCGGCTCTATCCCGACACCGCGCTCTACTACCTCGCCGAGCGCGACGGCCTGGTGCTGCCGGCCGCGGCGCCGACCGCGCTGGCTGGACGCTACGGCTACTTCCCCGATCGGCCGTGGCGGTTCGCCGACGACGACGTCGCGCGGTTCGCGGCGCTGGCCGCGGCGGCGAGCGACGCCACCGACGGCCGCGACGAGCTGCGGCTGTTCCGCGGTCTGCTCGACGCGTTCGCGGCGGCCCCGGCCGCGGCGGTCACGCTCGCCGACGTGCTCGCGCGGTTCGCGCCCGCGCCGCTGATCGCGCCGTCGACGCTGGTGCGCGGCGCCGCGGGTGGGCGGCGCACCGTCGAGCTCGAGCTCGGCCACGGCTGCGGCGCCGGGTGCGCGCTGTGTCGACCGTCGCGGGCCAGCGATCGCGACCTCGCGCTGCGCGGCGGCGCGGCCCGCGTGGTGCTGCGCGGCGCGCCCACCGAGGTCGCCGCCCTCGCGGCGGTGGTCGCGCGGGTCCGGGCCCTCGGCGCCGCCGAGGTCGTGGTCGCGGGCCATCTGTCCGGAATCCGGACACCTGACGACGCCCGCGCGATCGCCGCCGCCGGCCTCGACGCGGCGCTGGTGCCGCTCGCGAGCCACGTCGCCGCGGTCCACGATCGCGCGGTCGGCGTGGCGGGCGGGCTGGTCGCGTCGCTGGTGGCGATGCGCGCCCTCGCCGCCGCCGGTGTCGCGATCGAGCTGGAGGTGCCGCTGTTGTCGGCGAAGCTCCAGGATCTGCCCGCGCTGCTCGACCTCGCGCATCGCGCCGTCCCCGGGCTGCGGGCCGCGCGCTTCGTCGTGCCGCGCCACGCCGTGCCCGCGGTGCTGGCGCCGCCGCCGCTCGACGAGCTGGGGCCGCGCCTCGAGGCCGCGCTCGGCCACGCCGAGACCCTCGGCGTCCGCGCGCCGCTCGACGTCACCGCCGCGATCCCGATCTGCGCGGTCGCCGCGCTGCCGCGGGCCCGCGCCGCGCTGCGCTTCGATCCGCGTCGCGCGACCCGCCTCGCGGGCTGCCACAAGGTCGGCCCGTGCGAGGCCTGCGCGGTCGCCGCGCAATGCGCGGGCGTCGCCGCGTCGTACCTCCGCGCTCACGGCACGCGGCAGGTCCGCGCCCTCGACGCCAGGCCCGCCGCGCTGTACGCGCAGCGCACCACGCCGCGTCGCCAGTGGGACGACGACGCCCGCGCCGCGGCGCGCCAGGTCGGCCTGCTGGTGCTGCGTCCGACCGTGCACTGCAACCAGGACTGCGCGTTCTGCAGCGCCAACGAGAGCACGCCGAACGTGTGGGCCGACCCGGCGCAGATGAAGCGCGCGATCGCCCGCGCGGCGCGGCGCGGCGTCGAGCGGGTGTCGTTCTCGGGCGGCGAACCGACCTTGGCGCGCGAGCTGCCCGCCTACGTCGAGGTCGCGCGCCGCGCCGGCGTGCGCAAGATCGAGCTGGTCACCAACGGCGTGCTGCTCGATCGCGAGGCTCGCGTCACCGAGCTGGTGGCCGCGGGGCTGACCCACGCGTTCGTGTCGCTGCACGGCCACGACGAGGCGGTGTCGAGCGCGGTGACCCGCAAGGTCGGCGACTTCGCGCGCACCGCCGCGGCGATCGGCCACCTCGAGCGCGCCGGCGTGATCACCGTCGTGAACCACGTCGTGAGCGCGGGCAACTACCGCTTCCTGGCCGGCTTTGTCGAGGAGATCCACGCCCGGTACGGAGGCCGCGTGATGATCTCGTTCGCGTTCGTCACGCCGCAGTACAAGGCGCTCGAGAACCTCGATCTGGTGCCGCGGCTGTCCGACGTGATGCCGCACCTGCTCGCGGCGTGCTGGCGCGCGCTCGCCCTCGGTCAGCCGTTCGTGATCGGCTCGCGCCAGGGCGTGCCGCCGTGCTTCCTCGGGCCGTTCGCGGCGTGGTCGGATCTGATGCAGCTCGCCCACGAGGCGCGCGCCGAGGACGCGCCGCAGAAGCAGCAGGGCCCGCGCTGCGGCACGTGTCGCTATGCGCGCTACTGCACCGGGCTGTGGCGGCCCTACGTCGCGCGTTACGGCACCGACGAGCTGCGGCCCGTCGACGGCACGCCGCTCGGTCCGGTCGAGCGCGACGCGATCCTCGCCCACGCCCGGCGGCCGCCGTGGGGTCAGCCGATGCGCTTCGACGAGGTGCCGCCGCTCCTGCGCGCGCCCGCGCTCGAGGCCCTCGGTCCGCCGCCGATCGATCCGATCGCCGCGCCGCCGCCCGCGATCGCGACGACCGCGTCGCGGCCGCTTCGGCTCCTGATGGTCGGCAGCGGCCGCCGCGCCCGCCAGCTCGCGCGCGGTGCCCTCGCGGCCGGCGGCTTCGCGTTCACGGGCGTGTGCTCGCCCCACGCCGAGCACGCCGATCGCGCCGCCTTCGAGGGCTGCTCTGCGTTCACCGATCTCGCCGAGGCCCTCGAGCGCACCCGCCCCGACGCGGTCGTGATCGCGTCGGCCACGCCCAGCCACGTCGCCGCCGCCGAGCTGGCGCTGGCCGCGGGCGTGGCGATCCTCGTCGAGAAACCGGTCGCCACCACCGAGGCCGAGGCGGCGCGCCTCGCCGCGATCCCGGGCGGGTTCGTCATGCCCGCCCACAACGATCGCTTCCAGCCCGGCCTCGATCGGTTCTTCGCCGCCGCCGCGGGACGGCCGCTCACGATCACGCGGCGCAGCCCGGCCGACGCCGCCGACGTGCCCCAAGTGTGGAGCCGCCCCGCGCTGTACGAGAGCCTGTATCACCTGCTGGTCCTCGCGCATGCCCACGCCGGCCGCGCGCTGACCGTCGAGCGCGTCGCGTTCACGGGCGAGGCGCGCCTCGAGCGCCTGCGCGTCGAGCTGTCGGGCGTGACCTTGGCGTGGGAGCTGGGGGGCGGCGCCGACACCCTCGCCCTCGACGCCGCGCCCTACCACTGGCGGCGGGTCGGCCGCGACATCACCGTCGAGCTCGGCGCCGGCCTCGAGCTCGCGGCGCGCCGCGGCAGCGACGTCGAGGCGATGTTCGCCGCGCTCCGCGCCGCGCTCCGCGATCGCACGCCGTCGCCCGTCGCCGCCACCGACGCCGTCGAGGTCATGCGCGCGACGCGCCTGGTCCTCGACGCGATGGAGGCCGCGGGCGCGCCGTTCGTCCGCCCGACCGCGCCGCGCCACGCGTCGTCGCAGCTGCTGTCGCGCCGCTATCGTTGATGGCCGCGGAATGCGTGGGCGCGGTCGCGCGTTGGCGTCCCTCTTCATCGGGAGGATTCATGCGCCGAGTCATCGTCCGCGGCCTCGTCGGGGCCACGCTGGGATTCATCGTGCTGTGGGCGCTGCGCCTCGGCTACGGCTACCTCGAGCAGCCCAACCGCAGCTACCGCGCGTCGGGTTCGGGCGCCGGCACCAGCGGCTTCGAGCACGACAAGCACAACTACGCGTCGGCGAAGGTTCAGCGCGGTGGCGCCGCCGCGGCGCCGGTCGGGGCGATCGATCAGAAGTACGAGCGCGTCGCCGATGTCCGGGCCCGGGCCGCCGTCTTCGACGACGACGAGGCGGCGCTGCGCGCGATCGCGGCCGAGCACCACGGCGTGATCCAGCTCGAGCACAAGGAGGGTCTGCGCGGCGCGCGCGTGCTCAACCTCGCGATCGGCGTGCCGCCCGACGCCTTCGACGGCTTCGTCGCCGCGGTGCGCGCGGTCGGCCTCGCCAGCCATCTGACGATCGACAAGCAAGATCGCACCAACGAGTGGAAGCAGCTCGAGGCCAAGCGCGCGGTGCTCGAGGCCAGCCGCGCCGCGCTGGTCGCGCTGAAGCGCCACCCCGGCTCGATCGAGGAGATGGTCGCCCTCGAGGATCGCATCCTCGACGTCCACCAGCAGATCCAGACCCTCGGCATCTCGCTCGGCGAGTTCGACGCGGTCAACGAGCTGTGCACCGTCAAGATCACGCTGGCCGAGGAGATCGCGAC
>JAYTAJ010000955.1:0-3013 GCA_043737575.1 Myxococcales bacterium
GTTGCCGTAGATCGAGCACTCGTGCAGCGCGCCCTTCCAGCCCGCGGTCGCGCACAGCGCGCGGTGAAACTGGAACTGCAAGATCGTCGAGAGGAAGTAGCGCAGGTACGGCGTGTTCGACGGCACGTGGTACTTCGCGCCCGGATCGAAGTCGGTCGCGGCCCGCGCCACCGCGGGCGCGACGCCCTGGTACTGCAGGGTCAGCTCCCACCAGCGATCGTTCCACTGCGCCGGCGTGATCGCGCCCGAGAACGCCTCCCACCGCCACTTGTCGACCTTGAGGCCGAACGGCAGGAACGCGATCTTGTCGAGCGCGACGAACATCTGCTGGTTGATGACCGCCTTCTGGTTCGTCGCGACCTTGTCGAGGAGCTTCACCTCCTTCAGGTACGTCGGCGTGATCGACAACGCGATGGTGTCGCCGATCGCCTCGTGGAAGCCGTCGTTGGCGCCGTTCTGGAACAGCATCGGCAGCTTGAAGTACGACAGGAAGTAGTAGTCGTGGCCGAGCTCGTGGTGGAGGGTGATCAGATCCTCCTGGTTGATCTTCGTGCACATCTTGATGCGCGCGTCGCCCGAGTAGGACGGATCCCACGCGCTGGCGTGGCACACCACCTCGCGACCCTCCGGTTGGGTCAGCATCGAGCGCTCCCAGAACGTCGTCGGCAGCGCCGGCAGGCCCAGCGACGTGAAGAACGACTCGGCGAGCTTCGTCATCTTCACCGCGTCGTACTTCTGCTTCGCCAGCGCGGGCGACACGTCCGGCGACGGCTGGCCCTTGTTGGGCTCGACCAGCGGATAGATGTTGCTCCAGTCCTGCGCCCACATGTTGCCGAGCATGTGCGCGGGCAGCGGGCCGGTCGCCGGCACCACCTTCGCGCTGTAGTGCTTCGACAGGCGACGGCGGGTGTAGCAGTGCAGGTCCTTGTACAGCGGCTCGACCTGCGACCACAGGCGGTCCGCCTCCTTCACCACGTCGGCCGCGGGCATGTCGTAGGCCGACAGCCACAGCTCGCTGACGTCGGCGAAGCCGTTGCCGCGCACGCCCTCGTTGGCGAGCGGCACGAACTGCTCGTACAGCGGTCGCACCGCGCGGCCGACCGTGTCGTGCCAGCCCTGCCACGCAAGGAGCAGATCGGCCGGCTTGCGGCTCTTGGCCAGCACCTCGCTCAGCTCACCCAGATCGCGACACGCCTCGCCGACGCAGACCTTGCCCTTGCCGTAGGTCGAGTCCATCGCCGTCGTGACCTTGGTCAGCTCGCTCGCCTTCACCGGATCCGCGGGCGCCGTCTGCCCCGCGATGCGCAGCAGGTAGAACTGCCGCTGGCTGTCGGCGTCGAGCTGCGCCACCACCCCCTGGAAGCGCTGGGCCTCGGCGATCTTCTTCGTCAGGTACGCCATCGCCGCCTCCGCCGTCGCCGCCGCCTTCGCCTCGGTGTCGGGCGTGATGTTGGTCGCGCGATCCCAGTCCGCCGTGTCGCGCGTGGTCCACACCGCGCGCAGGCCCTGGTCGACATCGGCGATGAACGCCTTCGCCTCCTCCGCCGTCGGCTCGACCGGCTTCGGGGTCGTCACGTCGACGGTCTTGGGAGGCGCCTTGGTCTTGCAGGCGATGAGGCTCGGCGCGAGGCCGAGCGCGAGAGCTGCCAGGGTGAGCGTTCGCATGGGCGCGGACGTTACCAGACGCCCCGGTACCCGAGCTCCGCCAGCTCCGCGCAGAATTCCGCTGCGTCGCGTCTCGGAGGGGAGGCTCGGTGGGGGCATGACCCCACCGAGGGGAGGGATTGCGAAATCCCTCCCTGAAATTCAGTTCAGGGCGTCGAGGTCGAGGCCGTGGGCGAGCAGCGCCTCGCGCGAACAGATCGTCGCGGCGAGCTCGTGGGTCGCGGCGAGGACGACGGGCGGCGCGACGCCGGCGTCGAAGGCCTCGCGCCACCGCGCCGCGCACAGACACCAGCGATCGCCCGGCCGCAGGCCCGCGAAGCCGGGGCGCGGCGTCGACAGATCGTTGCCGCGCGCGCGGCTGAAGGTCAGGAACTCGGCGGTCATCTGCGCGCACACGGTGTGGCTGCCGTGATCGTCGTCATCGGTCTCGCAGCAGCCGGTGCGGAAGAAGCCGGTGCGCGGCTCCATCGAGCAGGTCTCGAGAGCGCGCCCGAGGAGGCTGCGCTGCGGATCGTCGGCCATGGCCGCACTCTACTGCACGTGAGGCAGTAACATCACGCCGTGATCTCGTCACATCTCGCCGCGCGCTGGGCCGGTTTCGGCACGAGCATCTTCACCGAGATGACCGAGCTGGCGCGCCAGCACGACGCCGTCAACCTGGCCCAGGGCTTCCCCGACTTCCTCGGTCCGCCGCGCTTGCTCGACGCGGTCGCCGCCCACGTCGCGACCTCGCACCACCAGTACGCGCCCGGCAACGGCGAGGAGCGCCTGCGCCGCGCGGTCGCCCGGATGGTCCGCGCCAGCACCGGCGTCGACCGCGATCCGCGCACCGAGGTGACGATCACGACCGGCGCGACCGAGGCGATCTACGCGACCGTCAACGCGTTCGTGAATCCCGGCGATCGCGTCGTGGTGTTCGAGCCGCTCTACGACAGCTACGCCCAGGCGATCGCCAACGCCGGCGGCGTGCTGGTGCCGATCCGCCTGCACGCGCCCGACACCGACGCCGGGCGCGCCGCGGCCGGCTGGGCGATCGACTGGGCCGAGCTCGACGCCGCGACCGCGGCCGGGTTTCGCCTGCTGGTGCTCAACTCGCCGCACAACCCGACCGGCAAGGTCTTCACCGACGACGAGCTGGCGCGGATCGCGGCGGCGGTGCGCGGCGCCGACGCGGTGGCGCTGTGCGACGAGGTCTACGAGGCCTTGGTCTACGACGGCGCGGTGCATCGATCGCTGTCGGCGTTGCCCGAGGTGCGCGATCGCGTGGTCCGGATCAGCTCGGCGGCGAAGACCTTCGGCTTCACCGGGTTCAAGATCGGCTGGGCCACCGCCGCGGCGCCGCTGTCGG
>JAYTAJ010000956.1:0-3012 GCA_043737575.1 Myxococcales bacterium
GGGCGCCGGATCCCGAGACGCTGCTGCGCGCCCGCCAGCTCGGCGGCGCGGTCGAGCGCTGCCTCGACGCTCTCCCGGCCGATCGCGCGCAGGCCGTGCGTGCGCACCTCGCCGGCTTCGCGGTCGACGAGATCATGGAGCTGTACACCTGGCCGTACCAGAAAGCGCGAAACCTGATCGCCCGCGGCATGGCCGACCTTCGGCAGCTGCTGACGCGCCGTGGATTTCATGACGCCTGATCACCTCGACGACGACACCTGGGAGCGGCTCGCGACCGGCGAGCTGCCCGCGGACGATCGCGCGCGCGCGATGGCGCATCTGGTCGGGTGCCCGCGCTGCGCCCGCGCGTGGCGAGTGACCCGGATCATCGCGCGCGAAGCCGCGACGTTCGATCCGGGCGTGCCGGTGGCGGCACCGACCGAGCGCAGCGATGGCGTCGCGACCGCGCCGCGGATGCGGATCCGCCGCGGGCTGTGGATCAGCGGGGGCGCCGCGCTTGCCGCCGCGGCCGCGCTGCTCCTGTGGGTGCGCTCGGAGCGCGGCCCGCAGGCCGTCGACGGCGACGCGATGCGCGGTGGTCAGCCCGCTGCGGTCGAACTGATCGCGCCCGCGCCCGGCCCGGAGACCCGCTTGGCCTGGCGGCCGGTGGCCGCGGCGCGCCACTACGTCGTGGTGGTGTTCTCTGCCGACGGCCGGTTGGTGTGGCGCGACGACCGCGTCACCACCGTCGAGCTCACCGTGGCGCCGCCGCTGCCGGCCGGGCGGTACTTGTGGCAGGTGGAGGCGTGGGCCGATGGGCGGCGGATCGCGACGTCGACGCCGTCGGGCTTCGCGGTCACACCGTGACGCAGGCGTGGCGATCGATCGCCGTGGTCGCAGCGTGTGGCCTTGCCGTCGCGACGCCAGCGCTCGCGGGCGGGCGCGAGTCGCAGCAGACCGTGCGGCTGACGGCGCCGGAGCGCATCGTCCGCCACCAGCAGCTCGCCGCCGAGGCGCGCGGCCGCGGCGAACGCGAGCTGGAAGCCGCGCACCACATCGAGGCCTGCTTCCACGCGCTCTACGTCCACGGCGCTCCCACGGCACCGTCGTGCCGGGCCGCCGAGCAGGCCGCCAGCTCGCTGCCGACGACGTCGCTGCTCGCACGCCTCCGTGCGTACCAGAGCACCTTCGTCGCGTGGACCCTCGACTGGACGCTGGCGCGCACCCTCACCGATGAGGCCGAGCGGCTCGGCGCCGGAGGTCCCGCGGCCGACACGCTCGAGGGAGAGGCCCTGCGGCTGATCCACCTGGTGCGCAGCGCGATGGACGCCGAGCAGGGACGCTACGCGGAGGTCGCGATCGAGCTTGGCCGATACATCGCGCTGTCACGCACCGCGGGCGATCGGCTCGGGGTCGCCGTCGGGGAGTCGTTCTTGTGTCGGCATCAGCGGCTCCTCGGCCGCTACCACGACGCGCTGGTCGCCTGCGAGCGCGGGCTGGTCGCGGCGCGGGCGCTCGGCGACGAGATCCCGGTCGCCTCGCTGTTGTGGAGCCGCGGCGGCGTCGAGGCCGAGCGCGGCGACCTCGAGGCGGCAGCGGCGACGTGGACCGAGGCGCATGCGCTCGCCGAGCGCATGGGGATTCCGCTGTTCGACGCGGCGATCCGCCTGGATCTGGCGGTGAGCCTGGTCGAGCTCGGCCGCCTCGACGCGGCCACCGAGCAGCTCGGATTCTTGCAGGCCGGCATCGACGCCGGGCGGCTGCCGCGGTTCTTCGCCTCCCAGGTGTCGGTCGGGCGAGGCGACCTGGCGGCCATGCGCGGCGACGATCGTGCGGCGATCGCGCATTACCGCGGCGCGATGAGCTCCCCGATCACGGGCGTCGTGATCCATGCCCACCTCGGCGAGGCCGGCGCGCTGCAGCGCCTCGGCGAGCTGGCCGGCGCCGAGACCGGCTATCGCGCCGCGATCGCGCGCATCGAGGCGGCACGGGCGACCGCGCCCGGCGACGCCCCGAAGGCCGGGTACATGCAGCGCCATGTCCACGCGTATCAGGGGCTGGTCGGCGTGCTGTGGGATCGTGACGGCGCCAGCGCGGCCGTCGAGGCACTCGCCGTCGCCGAGGCGGCGCGCGCCCGCGCGCTGCTCGACGCCCTGCGCGGCGCCGGCCTCGACACCGCGATCGCCCCGCTCGACGCCGCCGGCCTCCAGGCCGCGCTGCCGGCCAACACCACCTTGTTGCTGTACGTCGCCGCGGAGCGAGCGCTGTTCGGCTTCGCGATCACGACGACGCAGGTCTCGATGGTGGAGCTGGTGAACGCCGGCAGCCACGCCGCGCTCGCGGCGCGCGTGCAGCTCTATCGCGCGCTCCTCGCCACCACCGACGACGTCGACGAGCTCGCGGGCCCAGGCGCCGCGCTCTACGCCGATCTGGTCGCGCCGCTGGTCGGCGACACGCCGCGCGGGACGCTGATGATCTCCGCCGACGGTGCGCTGCACCTCTTGCCGTTCGACGCGCTGTATCGATCGGGCCGTGGCTTCGTGGTCGAGCACGCCGACGTCGGCTACACCCCGTCGGGGTCGTTGCTCGCGCGGGGTGCGACGAGCGCGCCGCGGGCCACCGCTGGGGCCGCGCGTGTGCTCACCGTCGCGTCGCCACGGGCCGCGCCGCCGCTGCCGCTGCTCCTGGGTGGCCACGCCGAGGCCACCGCGATCGGAGCCGCGATCGCCGGGCCCAACGTCGTCCTGTCCGCCGCGCAAGCGACCGAGTCGGCGCTGCGCGGCAGCGCGCCGGAGACGTTCGAGGTGTTGCACTTCGCGACGCACGCCGTGATCGACGACGCCGTGCCGCTGCGGTCGGCGCTGTCGCTGGCGCCCGGCGCGGGTGGCGTCGACGACGATGGCTGGCTCCGCGCCGAGGAGATCTATCGCTGGCACCTGACGGCCGCGCTGGTGGTGCTCTCGGCGTGTCGCAGCGGCGACGGGCTGTCGTCCGCCGAGGGACCGATGAGCCTGGCCCGCGCGTTCCTCCACG
>JAYTAJ010000957.1:0-3011 GCA_043737575.1 Myxococcales bacterium
ACGTGCCGATCCGCAGCGCGAACGGCGTGTCCCACAGCGCGACGTAGTCGGCGGCCCAGCGCGAGCTGGCCCAGCCGAGCGCGACCGCCGCGCCGATCAGGAGCAGGATGCCGCTGGCCGCCTCGATGCGCAGGAACCGCTCGAGCGGCCGCGTCGCCCAGCGCGCGAGGCGGAGCAGCGTCACGTGTGGCGCTCGGCGGTGGGGGCCATGCGCGGCGCAGCGTACCCTGCGTCGCGCTTGCGTGCGCGCGCGGATGAGGCTACGTCCCTCGCATGCAACGTCGCCTCGCCGTGCTCGCCCTCGCGCTCGCCGCCGTCGCCTCGGCGGCGTGCAAGAAGAAGGCGGCGCCGCAGGTCACCGCGGCGGTGATCGACGCCGGCGGTGGCGCCGACGCCGCGGTCGATCCGGCCGATCCGGCGGTGATGGCGGGCAAGCTCGACGCCGCGTGCCAGGGCGGGCAGGCCGAGGCGTGCCGCAGCCTCGGCGTGATGTACGCCGAGGGCCAGGGCGTCGCGGTCGACGCGTCGCGCGCGCTCGCGCTGTATCGCCAGGCGTGCGCCGCGGGCAACGCGGCCGGGTGCAACAACCTCGGGCTGGTCGCGATGCACGGCCACGGCATGACCGCGGATCCGATCGGCGCGCGCAGCTACTTCCTGCAGGCGTGCGATGGCGGCAGCCAGCTCGGGTGCCGCAACCTCGGCCTCGCGCTGGCGAAGGGCGAGGGCGGTCCGCGCGACGACGCCACCGCGCTGGAGGTGTTCACCAAGGTGTGCGAGCAGGGCCTGGTGCTCGGCTGCACCAACGCCGGCGAGATCCACGCCCTCGCCGATCGCGCCGATCGCGATCCCAAGCGCGCGGTCGCGCTGTACCAGCGCGGCTGCGACGGCGGCGATCCGGCGGGCTGCCGCCTGCTCGGCGTCGCGTACCTGCGCGGCGACGGCGTCCCCGCGGGCACCGCGCCCGCGACGGTGTGGCTCGACAAGGCCTGCGCCCGCAACGACGCGGTCGGGTGTCGCCTGCTCGGCGAGCTGCACCGCGCCGGCCGCGGCGTGCCCGCCGATGCGGCCAAGGGCGACGCCCTGATCGATCGGGCGTGCCGCCTCGGCGACGCCGCGTCGTGTCCGGATGCCGGACAATAACCCGGGGACCGCTGGTCAGCGCTGCGATTCCGACTCGGCTCCCTGACCCAATCTTCGCTTCCTCGCGTTCGCTCGGTCGCTCAACGATACGGTGCGGCGGCGGTGGGCCCGGCGCGCACCGCGCGGGCCAGGAGCTCGACGCCGGCGATGAGGCGAGGCACGTCGAGGATCGGGCCGCTCCAGGTGATCGACGCGCGCTCGCCGGTCAGCTCGACCAGCGTGGGCTGCGCGATCGCGAGGGTCGGCCCGATCGCCTCGAGGCGGGCCGCGGCCCAGGCCGGATCGGACGCGCGGGCGTCGTAGCCCGACGGCGCGCGGATCGCGGGATCGCGGCGGCCGCGCGCCGGCTCGAGGCGATCGGGGGCGCGGTCGACGCGGACCGCGAGGTGCGGACCGTCGCCGTCGGCGCCGCGGCCGATCACCTCGGCCCGGGTCGCGAGGCGGCCGTCGCTGCCGACGATCGGGCGCAGCTCGATCGCGATCGCGCCGCGGCCGGTGCGCAACGCCAGGCCGCCGTCGCGGCCGAAGCGATCGCCGACGACGGTGGCGCCGAGCGGCGCCGCGAGGTCGCGCCACTCCGCGGTCGCCCGATCGCCGCGGGCGGCGAGGAACGCCGCGGCCTGGCGCGCGGCGTCGACGACGTGGCGGCTCGGCAGCGCCACCGCGTGGAACTCGACCGCGGCGTTGGCCAGCGCGAACGCGAACGGGTGCGCGGCCTCGGGCGCGAAGGTCGCCGCGATCGCGGCCCGCTCGGTCGCGCCGAGCCACCAGCGCGCCCACGGCAGATCGTCGGCCTCGATCAGGTAGCGATCGTCGAAGGCGCGATCGCCGAGCTGCGGATCGGGCCACAGCCAACCGCGCAAGAAGCGGTAGCCGGGCCGCGCCTCGATCGCGAGGCCGTCGGCGCCGGGCGCGGCGGCGCGGACCCGGGTCGTCGCGTCGTCGCACCAGGTCCGGACCGCGACGCCGTCGATGGTCAGCTCCTCGTCGAGGCCGCGGGCCGGATCGCGCCCCGCGGTCGGGCGCACCGTCCACACCCGCGGCGCCGCGGGCGCGATCGCGAGGCGCCGCGACGGCCAGTCGTCGAAGCCGATCGACGCGACGATCCGATCGGGCGCGGCGGCGGCGCTACGGACGTTCGGCGCGGTGCCGACCAGCCGTTCGATCAGCGCGGCGAGCTCGTGGGGATCGAGGACGACGCCGGGCTGCGACGCGATCGCGCCCGACGCCACCAGCACCGCCTCGGTGCGCAACCGGTCGTCGTGGAGCCGATGCGTCAGCTCGACCGCGCCGCGCTCGGTGGCGACCCGGAACCCGGCGTCGCCACGCGGGCTCCATCGTCCGCTCCAGCTGGCGTCGAGGGCGCGGGCCGCGGCGCTCCAGTCGCGGGCGATCGCGGCGGGTCGCGCCGCGAGCAGGGCCACGGTCTCGGCGAGCTCGCGCACCGTCACCGTCACCCGCGGGCGCACCAGCTGCCAGCGGCCGAACCCGAGGCGGGCCGAGCCGCCGACCGCGAGGGCGCGGCGCAGCCGACCGTCGAGGCCGAGCACCAGCGCCGCCGCGAAGCCAGCGTCGCTCGAGCGCACCCGCACCGCGCCGAGCGCGTCGAGCTCGAGGTCGACGTACAGCGGCGCCGCGTCGGGCGACGCCGCGCTCGCGGTCGCGCGCCCGGTCGCCATCAGCTCGACCGTGACCTCGGTGTCGGCGCCGACCCGGATGACCGCGGACGCGCCGCCCTCGATCGGGTCGGGCCCGCGCACGCACGCGTACGGAGCCACGCTGGCGCGGAGGTCCACCACGGGATCGCCCACGGCGGCAGCGTAACAGGACTGCTCCCGACCGGGCAGGACACTGAACGGATGATCGGCTTC
>JAYTAJ010000958.1:0-6863 GCA_043737575.1 Myxococcales bacterium
TGGGATCGGCACGGCAACCCGATCGACGAGATCGTGCACGGGTTGAAGGCCGGGACCTACCAGCACGAGGTCGATCACCTCGACGGCACGCTGTTCCTCGATCGGGTGGTCGACCCGAGCACGCTGACGACCTGGACCGAGTTCGAGCGCTATCACCAGGCCGGGTTCATCGCGCAGGTTCGTGAGCTGGTGGCCCGGGTCGGCTCGTAGGAGAATCGCGCATGGCCGGATCCAAGCGCGCGCCCGCGCCGCGTCGCCCCCGAGGCGCCCGCGTCACGAAGGTCAAGCCAGAGCCGACGCCGATGATCGAGGTGCGGCGCATCCACCGCCGCGATCTGAACCGGGTCTGGGAGTTCCTGAAGCTCAGCTTCCACCAGGTCAACCTCGAGACCGTCGAGTACCAGCGGCCGCGCACCAAGCGCCGCTTCGTCAAGACCTACGACGAGGAGGGCATCGATCAGCTGGTGTTCGAGGTCGGCGACGCCATCGTCGCGTACGCCGAGTGCGCCCACGAGGTGGTCGGCACCGACAACTGGATCAACGAGGCGTACTTCGAGCGGCGCAAGATGCGGCCGCTGTTCGTCGAGGAGCTGGCGGTGCATCCGGACTGGAACGGCCGCGGCGTCGGCGGCTTCGTGCTCGAGCAGCTGCACCACCTGGCGAAGGTGCGCGGGCTGTCGCATCTGGTGCTCGAGGTCGCGGAGAACAACGAGCATGCGCTGGCGTGGTACCGCAAGCGCAACTTCCGCAAGCTCGACGCCGCGATCTTCCTGGCGTCGTCGGTCGACAACGAGCCCGAGCTGCTGCCGCCCAAGCCGGTCAAGGCGCCCCACGAGCCGGGCACGCCGCCACCGACCCAGGCCGGCGAGTAGCGCTACAGCGCCGCGACGATCGCGTCGACCACCGCGGCGGCGGCGTCGAGGTGAAGCCAGTGGCCGGCGTCGGGGACGACGGTGGTGGTGACGTGGGGCGCGCGCGCGAGCCGCGCGAGATCGGCGGCGCTGACGATCCCGCCGCGGCCGGCGACGACGACGTGGAGCGGCCCGAGGCCAGGATCCTCGACGCGCGGCCACAGATCGACGGCGCCGTAGTCGTCGAGCAGCGCGCGGATCGCGGCGAGGTCGAGGCGCAGCCGCAGGCCGCCATCGGTGGCGATCAGGTTCATCGCCAGCCAGTTGGCGAGCGGCGCGGCGTGGCCGCGGCCGATCAGCGCGGCGACGTAGTCGTCACGGCGCGGCCACACCCGATCGAGCGCGGCCATCGACTCCCAGGCCGCGCGCACCGAGTTGCCCTCGGCGTCCCAGTCGCGGCCCGGGCTCGGCGAGGCGTCGAGGACGATGCGGCGCGCGACCGCGTCCTGGGCGAGCACGACCTTGCCGCCGAACGAGTGGCCGACCAGCGCGTCGACCCGCGGCGTCAGGCTCGCGACCAGCGCGGCGACGTCGGCGGCGCACGCGGCGACGGTGTGGGGCGGATCGCCGGCCTCGGAGCGGCCGTGCAGCCGCAGATCGATCAGCACCGCGCCCCAGCCCGGTCGCCGCGCCATCACCTGGCGCGCGATCGATCGCCAGTTGCTGCCGCTGCCGAAGATGCCGTGGGTGAAGCCGACCAGCGCGGTCGGCGCCGCGTCGCTGCCGAGCACCTCGTGGTGCAGGCGCGCCACTAGAACTGCGCCTCGACGCCCTTGTGCTTCATGACCAGATCGATGAGGTAGTTGGCGAGATCGATGACGTCCTGATCCTTGGTGCGGCGCGACACCTGCACCGAGCGCAGATCGTGATCGGAGCCGTCCTCGCTCGGCTCGCGCAGGCGCATCACCACGGTGCCGTGCTTGGCGTCGGGGCGGCCCGGCTTGCGGCGGCCGACGTCGACCAGATCGATCAGCTCCCACAGCGCGCGGCGCTCCTTGCTCGGCAGCGCGATCGAGCCGATCTCGTCGGACCGCGCGCCGTTGACCACCGCCACCCACAGCGCGTTGCCGCGCACGCGGAACGTCCACTCGGTGCCATCGGGCTTGGTGCTGACGAACTCGAACGAACGTCCGTTGACCTGGCCCCGCGGGTCGTCCGAGACTTGCACGTCGGGCGCGCTGCACGCGACGAGCGTGCTCGCGAGGAGGAACGTCATGAACAGCCGCACGCCGATCATTGCAGCAGGTCTGGGCCACGCCGTCAAAGCGGCGCTGGTCGGTGCGGTGATCGCGGGCTGCGGGTTCGCGCCGACCGGGGTCGCGCCCGACGGTGCCGGCGGCGATGGCGGGCCCGGGATCGACGGCGACGGTGGGCCGACCCTCGACGGCCCGCCTGGCGCGCCGCTGTGCGACGACGGCGACCAAGACCTGCTGCTGTGCGTGAGCTTCGACGACGGCACGCCGCGCAACGACGCGGCGTCGAGCATCCAGCCGCAGCGCATGATCGACGTCGACCCGATCGCCGGCCAGGTCGGGATGGGCGGTGGCTTCGGCGACACGACGGTGCTGCAGTTCCCCGAGGACTCGCGCCTCGATCTGCTGCAGCCGTTCGCGTTCGAGCTGTTCGTGCGCCTCGACGAGCCGCCCGGGACGACCGGCAGCCGACGGATCGGCCTCCTCGACAACAATGGCCAGTACAGCCTGTTCGCCGACCAGCGCGATCTCGGCAGCGGCACGCAGATCTATCCGTACTGCAACGCGCAGGCGACCGTGGTCGGCACGATGCCGCTGGTGATCGGCCAGTGGCACCACGTCGCGTGCGTGCAGGAGGCGGGCATGCTGCGGATCTACGTCGACGGCGTGGTCGCGAGCGTCGCCAACCCGACCCCGATCGCCACGATGGTCAGCAACGGCACCGTGATCGGGCAGGACGGCGACGGCAATCCCGAGACCCAGAGCGACGCGATGGTCGGCGGCGTCGACGAGCTGCGGCTGTGGCGGGTCGCGCGCGGCGCCGATCAGATCGAGGCGGCCGCGGCGCGGCGATGACGGGGGTCGACGCGATCGCCGCCGGCTGCGCCGCCGCGGGCTTCGACCTGTGCGCCGCGACCGACGCCGCCGCCTACCACGCCCGCGCCCCCGACCACCGCGTCGACGACTTCGGCCGGCCGCGGGCGCTGGTGATCGTCGTCGGCAACAGCCGCGCGCTGTGGCCGGCCTTCGCCGCCGCGCTCGCCGATCCGACGCTGGCCGCCGCGGCCGATCCGCTCGACGCCTACGCCGCGCGATCGATCGGCGGCGTGGTGGCGCATGCGCTCGCGGCGACCGCGACGCGCCACGACGTCTACTACGCACCCGAGCCACCGCCGCGGCGGATCGCGCTGCAGCGCCTCGCCGATGTCGCCGGCCTGGCGGCGCTGGCGCCGAGCCACCTGTGCGTGCATCCGCGGTTCGGCCCGTGGATCGCGCTGCGCGCCGCGATCGTGATCGACGTCGACGGCCCGCCGCCCGCCGCGCCGCCGCCGCCGCGCGGGTGCGATTGCGCGACCGGCTGTGGCCCCGCCCTCGAGCGCGCCGTCGCCGCCGGCCCGCCGCGCGGCGCCGACGAGCTCCGCGAGCGCTGGCGGCTGTGGCTCGCGGTGCGCGACGCGTGCCCGATCGGCCGCGATCATCGCTACGCCGACGATCAGCTCCGCTATCACTACACCGGCGATCGCGCCGCGCTGCCGCGCTGATCAGAACAGCCGCGCGAGCACGTCGCCCGCGCGGGCGAACTCGCCGCCCGCGCCGTCGAGCCCGGCGAGCACGCCCCGGACATCGGTGGCGCCCTCGGCGGCGGCGTCGAGGCGAGCCCGGCGGGCGTGGGCCACCGCGATCAGCTCGCAGCGCGGCGCGCCCTGGGCGGCGCAGCGGATCTCGCGGATGGTCAGCACCCGCTGCGACAGGTGCGAGAGCATCGCGCGCACGATCCCGCCGACCAGCTGGCAGCGCGGCGCCGCGCTCGCACCCGACGCCTCGGCCAGGGCCGATCGCTCGAGCGTGATGATCGCCGCGCCACGGCTGGTCGCGGCCGGGCTGGTGACGTCGATCGTCGCCTGGCCCCAGCCATCCTGCTCGAGGTACGCCCGGATCAGCCCGAGCGCCTCGTCGAGCGGCAGCTCGCGCAGGGTGCGATCGCGCTGCTCTTGCAGCTCGGTCTCGAGATCGATCGTCGCGAGGCGGCCCCAGCGGAAGCCCCACTCGGAGCTGAACAGCGACCAGCCCTGCGGCGCGATCTTGTCCCAGGTGAGGCGGAGCGCCCGCAGCGCCACCGACGGCATCACCACGACGCGCTGCTCGGCGTCGTCGCGCCGGACCCCGAGCGCGTCCTCGCCGGGCACCAGCTCGGCCTGGCGCGGCGCCGCCACCGGTTGATACGCCGGGCGCGGCGGCCGGAACTTCTTGCGGTTGATGCACAGGTAGAAGCGGCCGGGCTGCGACGCGCGCACCAGCTCGACGTGGACCTCCTGGGCGCCGAACCGGAAGTCGAAGACGTAGGGGAACCCGAGGCGCGGCTCCTGGCCGTCGATGAAGCCGCGGAACCGGCCCTCGAACTCCGGGGTCGCGGTGCACGGCGCGATCTGACGAAAGAAGTCGCGGCCGAGCACCTGCGTGCGATCGAGGCGGGCCAGCCGGGCCTCGGCCAGGTTGTAGCGGAGGATCTGGCCACGACGGTCGACGCAGATCACGCCGAACGGCAGCTCGTCGAGCTGGGCATCGTCGTAGCCGTCGAGGGCGAAGAGATCGAACGCGTCGTCGAGGTGGCTGGCGCCGTCGACCGCAGGGTCAAGCATGTCGCTTCGACGCGGGCCGCGGGCGCGGGTTACGGCCATCGAGGCGCAGTCGCGCACGCGGGAATTGCCAGCGGGCGGGCGCCTCGACTACTGTATGGATGTGCAGTCCCCCCTCGACCCGCTGGCGGCGTTTCATCCGCTGGTCGGCGGCTGGTTTCGCGAGCGCCTCGGCGAGCCGACCGACCCCCAGCGTCGAGGCTGGCCGTCGATCGCGGCCGGGCACGACACCCTGATCGCCGCGCCGACCGGCTCGGGCAAGACCCTGGCGGCGTTCCTCGCGGCGATGGACGCGCTGATCCGCGATGGCCTGGTGGCGCCGCTGCCCGACGGCGTCCAGGTGCTGTACCTGTCGCCGCTGAAGGCGCTGTCGAACGACGTCCAGCGCAACCTGTCGGCGCCGCTCGCCGAGATCGCCGCGCGCGCCGCGGCCCAGGGCGTCCGGTTTCCGGACATCGCGGTGGCGGTCCGGACCGGTGACACCTCGCCGGCCGAGCGCGCGCGCATGGCGAAGCGACCGCCCCACATCCTGGTGACCACGCCCGAGTCGGTCTACATCATGCTGACGACCGAGCGCGGCCGGGCCGCGCTGGCCGGGGTGCGGACCGTGATCGTCGACGAGATCCACGCGATCGCGGGCGACAAGCGCGGCGCCCATCTCGCGGTCAGCCTCGAGCGGCTCGATCGCCTGGTGCGGCAGACCACCGGTCGGGTGCCGGTCCGGATCGGGTTGTCGGCGACCCAGCGGCCGATCGAGCGGGTCGCGACGCTGCTCGGCGGCCGCCGGCCGTTGCCGACGATCGTCGACGGCGGCCACCGCCGCGACGTCGACCTCGCGATCGAGATCACCGACGACGAGCTGGGCGCGGTCGCGTCGCTCGAGCAGATGGGCCGGGTCTACGATCGCATCGCCGAGCTGATCGGCGGGCATCGGACCACGCTGGTGTTCGTCAACACCCGCCGCATGGTCGAGCGGGTCTCGCACCAGCTCGAGCAGCGGCTCGGCGAGGAGCACGTCGTCGCGCACCACGGCTCGATGTCGCGCGAGCGGCGGTTCATGGCCGAGGAGCGGCTGAAGGCCGGGACGGTGAAGTGCGCGGTCGCGACCGCGTCGCTCGAGCTCGGCATCGACGTCGGCGCGGTCGATCTGGTGGTGCAGGTCGGCTCGCCGCGTTCGCTCGCGACGTTCCTGCAGCGGGTCGGGCGCTCGGGCCACCACCTCGGTGCGACGCCGAAGGGCCGGCTGTTCGCGATGACGCGCGATCAGCTCGCCGAGTGCGCGGCGCTGGTGCGCGGGGTGCGGCGCGGCAACCTCGACGAGCTGCGGCTGCGCGACTGTCCGATCGACATCCTGTGCCAGCAGATGGTGGCGTGCTGCGCCGCCGAGGAGCTGTCGGAGGACGAGCTGTACACGCTGGTCACGGGCGCGGCGCCGTATCACGCGCTGACCCGGGCGCGCTTCGACGAGCTGCTCGTGATGCTGTCGGACGGCGTGTCGGAGCGGCGGCGGGTCGGCCAGCTCCTGCACCGCGATCGCGTCGGTGGGCGGCTGAAGGCGCGGCGCGGCGCGCGGCTCCTGGCGATCACGTCGGGCGGCGCGATCCCCGACAACGCGAACTACGCGGTGGTCGAGCACCCGAGCGGCACCCGGGTCGGCGAGGTCGACGAGGACTTCGCGATCGACTCGAGCCGCGGCGACATCTTCCTGCTCGGCAACACCGCGTGGAAGATCCATCGGGTCGAGACCGGCCGGGTCTTCGTCGAGGACGCCAAGGGCCAGCCGCCGACGATCCCGTTCTGGTTCGGCGAGGCGCCGGCGCGCACCCGCGAGCTGTCCGACGAGGTGTCGGACCTGCGCGGCGAGATCGATCGCCGGCTCGGCGCCGGCGACGCCTGGGGCGCGATCGCGGCGTGGCTGTGCGCCGAGACGTCGATGACCCGCAACGCCGCCGAGCAGCTGGTCGCGTACCTCGCCGCCAGCCGGGTCGCGCTCGGCGCGCTGCCGCGCAAGGATCTGCTGATCGCCGAGCGGTTCTTCGACGAGGGCGGCGGCATGCAGCTGGTGATCCACGCGCCGCTCGGCGGCCGCATCAACCGCGCGTGGGGCCTGGCGCTGCGCAAGC
>JAYTAJ010000959.1:0-6859 GCA_043737575.1 Myxococcales bacterium
CGTGGACCTCGCTGCGCGAGCTCGAGCAGGCCAGCCTGGCGCTCGAGCGCGACGGCGCCGAGCGCGATCCAGCCTACGGCAAGTGGCTGCGGATGCTGCTCGCGCCCGGCCGCTCGCTCGGCGGCGCCCGGCCCAAGGCCAGCGTCCTCGACGAGCGCCAGCGGCTGTGGATCGCGAAGTTCCCGAGCGCGCGCGACGCCGACGACATCGGCGCCTGGGAGAGCGTGGCCCACGCGCTCGCGCGCAAGGCCGGCGTCGTGACCAGCGAGGCGCGTCGGGTGCGCTTCGGCCACCACCACCACACCTTCTTGACCCGCCGGTTCGATCGCGATCGCAACCAGCGCCGCCACTTCGCGTCGGCGATGACGATGCTCGATCGACGCGACGGCGACGACGGCGCCAGCTACCTCGAGCTGGCCGCCGCGGTGATCCAGCACGGCGCGCATCCGGCCCGCGACCTGGCGCAGCTGTGGCGCCGCATCGTGTTCTTCGTCTGCGTCGCCAACGTCGACGATCACCTCCGCAACCACGGCTTCCTCCTCGAGCCGACCGGCTGGTCGCTGGCCCCCGCCTACGACATGAACCCGATCGCGGGCGGCGCCGGGCTGAGCCTCAACATCTCCGAGACCGACAACGCGCTCGATCTCGAGCTGGTGCGCGACGTCGCTCGTCACTTTCGCGTGAAGCCGCGCGAGGCCGACGCGGTGATCGACGAGGTCGTCGCGGTGGTGCGCGGCTGGCGTGCGACCGCCCGCGCCGCGGGCCTGGACCGCGCGGCGCAAGACCGGATGGCGGCGGCGTTCGAGGTGGCGGAGCGAGCGTGAGCCCAGCCGGCCGCGGCGGCGCTCGTGTACGCTGGCGGTGATGGAAGCTGGTCAGCCGCCGGGCGGAGGGAAGCCGGGCGACAAGCGCGCGCCGCTGCCGCCGCCGCATGGCGCGCCACAGCCAGCCGCGCCGTCGCCGCCGCCGCAACCGTACGCGCAGCCGCCGCCGCAACCGTATCCGCAGCCGCGGCCGCAACCGTACGCGCAGCCGCCGCCGCAACCGTACGCGCAGCCGCCGCAGCAACCATATCCGCCGCGGCCACCGTACCCGCCGCAGCAGCAGCCGTATCCGTACCCGCCGCACCAGCAGCCGTATCCGAATCCGTATCCGCAACCGAATCCGTATCCGCAACCGAACCCGTATCCGCAGCAGCACCAGCCGCCGCCGTTCCTGCCACCCGGCCCGCCGCCCGCGCGTCCCGCCCGCACCGATCACAGCTTCGCCGAGTTCTTGCAGATCTCGATGCGCCGCGCGTTCCGCCTGCGCATCGAGCCCGCCGAGGTCACGCCCTCGGAGCGCATCAAGCTCAGCCGCGACGGCGTCCACGATCCGTCGTTCCAGGCGTTCCTCGCCTGGCGCCGCTCGGTGCTGTTCGCGTTCGCGACCGCGATCGTCCCGCTGATGATCCTGAAGGCGATCGATCTGTACGGCGGCGAGACCAGCCCGGTGCCGATCATCGCCGAGATCGAGTCGACCCAGCGCAGCCTCGGCACGATCCCGCTGCTCGCCGAGCTGATCTTCTGCGTGCTGGCGTGGACCCAGCTCGGCCGCTGGACCCAGTGGCGCAAGCAGCGCCGCGTGCTCGCGATCGGCTGGCTGGTGTTCTTCCTCGCGCCGTTCGTCGTTCATCTGTATCCGCTGCGCAGCATCGCCGACGACACCGCGACCGCGCCCGAGCGCCTGCTGATCGGCATCCTGGTGTCGGTGCAGGCGATGATGGTGCTGGCGCCGAAGGCGGTGTCGCTGATCCCGGGGATGGTGCGCGCGGCGATCGTCACGAAGCTGTTGTTCCCCGGCTCGTCGGCGCCGGGCTGGCTGATCGTGCTGGGCGCGCCGATCTACGCGCTGTTCATCTACGTCGTGCTGATCGTGCCGTTCCAGATCACCGGCAGCGGCTACTTCGTCGTCGCGATCCTCGGGATCATCTTCGCCGAGTTCTTGCTCGGCCGCGGCGGCCTCAAGCTGGCGCGGCCGCTGACGCGCGATCAGGCGCTGGTCGCGGTGAAGCGGATCCGCACGACCTACGTGATCGCGCTCTTGATCGGTGGTGTCTTCATCGTGATCGCGCTGGCCGATCTGGTCGAGCAGCTCGAGTTCCGCTGGCTCACGGTGGTGAACCTGATCGGCACGTTCTTCACCAACGTCTGGATCCTCACGCTGATCACGACCGACATGCTGATCTCCAGCCTCGATCAGGCCCGCGGCCTGTCGGCTGGCACCGCCCACCTCGCCGAGGGCGTCAACGCCCAGCTCGGCGCCTTCGTCGGCGAGGACCCGCCCGAAACGCCCCGCGCGTGAACGCCCGACGGGCGCGAGCGCTCAGGGGCATCGCTGCGGCTGCGTATGATCTCCACTAGCTCCGCGTGGCACGACGCGTGCCTCCCACACCCACCATGATCAACACCACCGAGATCAAGCCGCACATGCCCGTCGTCTGCTCCAACGGCGGCCAGTTCGCCGTCGTCGATCACCTCGAGGGCACCAACCTCATCAAGCTCGCCAAGGACAAGGAGGGCAAGCACCACTACATCCCGGTGAGCTGGGTGACGTCGGCAGACGACGGCAAGGTCCACGTCGATCGCCCCGGTGAGCAGGCGATGCAGCAGTGGAGCGAGACGCCGACCGCGAAGGCATGATGCTATCGTCGGGCCCATGGCGGTCCGGACGTAGCCGTGTCGATCGAGGTTCCCGAGACCGTCATCGTCGTCGCTGCCCGGGGCTGGAGCGGTGGCGCCGCCGCCGGGCTGCGTGAGCTGGTCGAGCGCCTGGTCGGCGCTGGCGTCGAGACCGCGATGGTCGCCGACGCGCTCGAGGCGGCCAAGGCGCTGATCGACGATGAGGGCGCGGTCGTGATGGTCGACGTCGACGACGCGGCCCGCGGCCTCACCACACCGGCCGCCGCGGCAGCGCGCATCGCCGAGGTCGCGGCCGCGGTGCCCGACGCCGCGCCGGTCGCGGTGGCGCAGCGGCCGTCGGTGCCGCTGGTGATCGCGTGTCTGCGCGCGGGCGCCGCCGACTTCGTCGACCTCGGCGCCGAGAGCTTCGACGTCACCGCCGCGGCGCTGGCCCAGGCGGCGTCGCGTCGCGCCCAGGGCGGCGCCCACAAGCGCGCGGTCGGTCAGCTCCGCGAGATGCTCGACGAGATGCTGCGCGATCTGGTGAAGACCGAGCGGCGCTCGATCGATCTCGAGAAGCGCCTGGCCGCGCGCGATCGCGGTGGCGATGGGCGCCGCGCCGGCGAGCCGGCGTCGGACGTCGAAGCCGAGCGCCACCCGGTGGTGATGGTGGTCGAGGACGATCGCGAGGTCGCCGACTACCTGGTCGATCACCTCGAGGAGGCCGGCCTCATCACGTTCGCGTTCGTCACCGGCGAGGAGGCGGTCGCCCACGCCGATCGCATGAGCCAGCGCGGCCAGGCGCTCGATCTGGTGCTGATCGACATCGGCCTGCCCGGCATCGACGGCCTCGAGGTGGTGCGGCGGCTGCGCAAGGATCGGCCCGGCCTCGCCGCGTTCCTGATCACCGGCTACAGCGATCCGTCGCTCGCCGCGCGCGCCGCCGATCTCGGCATCGTCGGCTTCGTGCTGAAGCCGTTCGACGACGCCCGGGCCTTCGTCGAGCGGGTCCGCGACGAGGCCAGCTCCGCGATGGCGCGGACGCGCGACAACGGCTACCTCCAGCGCATCAAGAACCGCCACGAGCGCGTCCTCGGACAATATCGGCTGCTCCTCGCCGACATGGAGCGACGCTGAGCAGGGAGCCAAGGCTCTGAAGGGGTTGCCAGCGTGGTTCGGCCGTTCCTATACTCGGGCGTCGGTGTCTCTTGCGCCCATCAATATCAAGTTGCGATGCGGATCGTGGCAGCAACTCGCCAACATCTATCGGCGTGACCTATCCCGTCACGCCATCTTCCTGAAGTCGGCGACGCCACCGCCGCTCGGGACGCCGGTCCGCATCGATCTGACGCTGCCGACCGAGTCGATGATCGTCCTCGCGGGCGTGGTCCACGAGCACGTCCCCGAGGGTGGGCTCGGCGGCCGCGGCCCCGGCGTCGACATCAAGCTCAACACCATCCCCGAGAGCGCGCTGTGGCTGATCGAGACCGCGCTGGCGTCGGCCCAGAAGCAGGCGGCGGTCGCGGCGCCCAACGTCGAGGCCGCGGTCGACGACAGCCAGGATCTCAGCCAGGCCGAGGACGAGCTGCTCGCCGCGCTGACGTCGGAGCTCGACTCGCTGCGCAAGCTCAACCCGTTCCAGATCCTCGGCGTCGGCTACGAGGCGACCGACACCGACGTCCGCGCGGCCTTCGCCGGGCTCACCAAGCGCTACCACCCCGATCGCTTCACCCGCTACACGTCGCAAGAGCTGCGCGGCATGGCGGCCGAGATCTTCATCCTGATCCGCGACGCCTACCGCCGCCTCGGCGACGAGCCGTCGCGGGCCAAGGCGCTGCTGGCGACCGGCGCGCGACCGTCGGTGAAGGTGCCGACCTTGCGGCCCACCGGCGTCTCGCCGCCGAGCCCACCGCGGCCGCCGAGCGTCGGGATACCGCCGCCGCGTCCGCCGACCGGACGATCGAGCGGCGCCGAGCCGACCATCGCGGCGCGCGGCCAGGATCACGACCGCAAGTCGATGTCGATCGCGTCGATCACATCGCAGGTGCCGGTCGACGACGGCGGCAAGGCCGACTTCCGCGCCGCCGAGACGCTGCTCGACACCGGGCGCTACGACGAGGCGCTCGCGGTGTTCAAGATCTACGCGCGCAAGAACCCGGGCGATCGCTCGGCGCGCGCGGGCATGGAGCTATCCGAGGGCCTGCGCGCGCTGGCGCAGCGCGATCGGCTCGAGGCGGCGCAGCGCTTCGAGGCGGTCCTCGAGATCGATCCCACCAACGAACGAGCCGCGCGCGAGCTGGCCGAGATGCGTCGCATGGCGACCAACGAGCGGCGCGGGCTCCTGTCCCGGCTCATGGGGAAAAAGGAGTAGGCCCATGGCTGGGAAAGGCAAGAACCACATCATCGGGATCGACCTCGGCACGACCAACTCGTGCGTCGCGGTCCTCGACGATCGCGGTCAGACCAAGGTGCTGGCGGCGCCCGACGGCGAGCGCACCACGCCGTCGGTGGTGGCGTGGTCGGCGGCCGGCGACATCATCGTCGGCACGCCGGCGCGACGCCAGGCGGTGTCGAACGCGGCGCACACCGTCTACGGCGCCAAGCGCCTGGTCGGCCGCAAGGTCAACGCCGAGGACGTCACCGCGCTCGCGCGCACCGCGCCGTTCCGTATCGTCGCCGCCGCCAACGGCGACGCCTGGGTCCGCATCGCCGGCGCCGCGCGATCGCCGCAGGAGATCGCATCCCACGTGCTGCGTCGGCTGCGGTCGCTGGCCGAGGCCGCGCTCGACGAGCCGGTGACCCGCGCGATCGTCACCGTGCCGGCCTACTTCGACGAGCACCAGCGCCAGGCCACCCGCGACGCCGGCACCATCGCCGGCCTCGACGTCGTCCGCATCCTCAACGAGCCGACCGCGGCGGCGCTGGCCTACGGCGCCCATCGCGTCAGCGAGAACCGCCGCCGGCTGATCGCGGTGTTCGATCTCGGCGGCGGCACGTTCGACATCTCGATCATGTCGGTCGAGCACGGCATCTTCGAGGTCCTCGCGACCGGCGGCGACAGCGCGCTCGGCGGCGAGGACTGGGATCGCCGCATGGTCGAGCGCATGGCCGATGAGGTCTTCGATCAGACCCGCACCGATCTGATGCAGAACCCGGTCGCCCTCGGCCGCCTGCGCGAGGCGTGCGAGGCCGCGAAGAAGTCGCTGTCGGTCGAGCGCGAGACCTGGATGCGCCTGCCGTTCCTCACCCAGGATCAGGCCGGCCAGCCGCTCAACGTCGAGCGTCGCCTCACCCGCGACGACGTCGAGCAGTGGACGCGCGATCTGCTCGAGCGCCTCGAGCCGCCGTGTCGCCGCACGCTCACCGACGCCGGCCTCGCGCCCGGCGATCTGGAGGAGGTGCTCCTGGTCGGCGGCATGACCCGCTGGCCCGCGGTGCAGCAGGTCGTCGAGATGATCTTCGGCAAGAAGCCGTCGAAGGGCGCGAACCCCGACGAGGTCGTCGCGCTCGGCGCCGCCGCCTACGCCGGCATCCTCGCGGGCGACGAGGACGGCGCCGCGCTGCTCGACGTCACGCCCCACGACATCGGCATCAAGGTCGGTGAGACCGGCTTCTCGGTGCTGATCGCGCGCAACTCGATGCTGCCGGTCCGCGCCCGCAAGCTGTTCGCCACCACGTCGCCCGATCAGAAGTTCGTGTCGATCGAGCTGTACCAGGGCGAGCACGCCGACATCCGCAAGAACCGCAAGCTCGGCCACGTCGTCCTCGACGGTCTGCCGCCGGGCCCGCCCGGCAGCGTCCGGGTCGAGCTCAACCTCACCGTCGACGTCGAGTCGATCATGAACATCACCGCGCGCGAGCTGTCGACCGGCAAGGAGGCCGGTGTCACCCTGCGGCCGTCGGGTGGGCTGTCGCAGAAGGAGATCGTCGAGATCATCTCGCGGCGTCGCGAGGAGGAGACCGCGGCGGCCGGGCAAGCGCCGCGCGGCGATGGTGGGCTGGCCCGGGTGCCGACCCGCGAGCTGCCGCCGATCAAGCCCCGCAACGAGTCGTGACCGAGGCGCTGGATCCGTCGGTCGAGGCCGCGACGCAGAAGGTCGTCGACGCGGTCGGTGCGCTGATCGAGCGCTGGGGCTTCAAGCGCAACATGGGCCGGGTCTGGGCGCTGCTCTACCTCGAGCAGGTCGCGATGTCGCAGC
>JAYTAJ010000960.1:0-15705 GCA_043737575.1 Myxococcales bacterium
CGGCCGGCGCCGGTGTCAGCACCCGCGACACGTTGATCTCGCCGTGGAGCGCCGCCGTGGTCGCCTCCTCGGCCTGCCGCTCGAGCGAGCGGTCCATCCCGCGCGGCGCGGCGCGCTTGCCGGCCGCCGGCTTGCGCTGCACCGCCTCGAGCGGCTGCGGCCGCAGCGCGCGCGATCTCACCGCGCCACCTCGGCGATGCGATCGGCGACGCGCTCGATCAGCTCGTCGCCGCGCAGCCCGGCCGGCAGCTGCAGGCGCAGCTCGGCGACGTGGATGCGCGCGACCTTCCCGGTGCCGCGCAGGCGATCGGCGACCCGGGCGACGATCGCGCGCGCGATCCGCGGCGCGTCGGCGGCGCTGACGCCGGGCAGGCGCAGCACCAGCTCGTCGATGCCGACCTCGCCGGCGCCGTCAGCCCGCATGCAGCACCTGCGCGCGCTCGCGCTCGCTCAGCGCGCGGCCATCCTTGTGCAGCTCGCGCTCGACGCCGTGGGCGAGGTGGGCGGCGGTGATGGCGGTCTCGGCGCGACGCGCGGCCAGGAGCGCCGCGAGCGCGGCGTACTTGATCTGCGCGCCGGTCAGATCGACGGTGCTGGCGAGCAGCTCGAGCGGCGCGGCCAGGCGCGCGGTGGTGCCGGGCGGCGCGATGCCGCCGAGGATCGAGGTCCACAGCGCGCGCCGCTCCGCGACGTCAGGGCGCGGCAGCTCGAGCACGTAGCGGAGCCGGCGAATGAACGCCGGGTCGACGTTGGCGCGCTTGTTCGACGCCAGGATCGCGACGCCGGCGTACGACTCGATCGCCTGCAGGAGATGGTTGGTGTCGGTGTTGGCGTGGCGATCGTGGGCGTCCTTGATCTCGGTGCGCTTGCCGAACAGCGCGTCGGCCTCGTCGAACAGCAGCACCGCGTCCATGTGCTCGGCGCGCGCCAGGATGCGGGTCAGGTTCTTCGCGGTCTCGCCGATGTACTTGCTGAGCACGCCGGCCAGCGAGATGCGATAGAGGTTGAGGCCGAGCGCGCGCGCGATCACCTGCGCGGTCATGGTCTTGCCGGTCCCGGGCGCACCGGTGAGGAACGCGAACAGGCCGCGGCCCTGCGGGAACATCCGGCGCAGCGCCGCGTCCTCCCACAGCTCGGCGCGGGTCCGGCCCTCGTGCTCGAAGTCGCGCAGCACCTCGACGACCTGGGGCGGCAGGATCAGATCGTCCCAGGTGAACGGGCACGCCAGCGGCTGGGCCAGCTCGCCGAGGCGGTGGCGATCGCGATCGCGCATCAGCGCGCGCACCTGATCAGGACCGGCGAGGTTGCGGTGCGCGGCGTCGGCGATGTCGCCGGGGTTGGCGCGGTAGCTGGTCGCCAGCGCGGTGATCGTGTCGGCCGGCCAGGCGGCGGCGGCGGGCACCAGCGATCGCCACAGCCGCGCTCGATCGGCGACGGTCGCGGCCGGGAGCTCGACGTGGAGATCGACGGTCTCGGGCTGCGGCCGCACGATCGCGCCGGGCTCGATCGCGACGAACGTGAGCGGGAACGGCGCCGGCGCCGCGGTCCAGTCGCGGCGCGCCACCTGCTCGCCGACGAAGGCGATCGCGGCGCGGCCGAGGAACGCCTGGCGATGGGCGCGCGCGCAGAGCTCGCGCCAGCCGTCGTCGTCGACGCCGTCGTCGTCGAGCGCGACGAACCCGAGGCCGACCTCGGCGGCGATCGTGGCGGCGAAGGTGGTGCGGCCGGTGCCGGGTGGCGCGCTGACGATCACGCGGACCGCGCGCAGCCCGCGCTCGCCGCCCCAGCACTGCGCGATCTGCGCGCAGGTCTCGGCGATCGGCCAGCCGGACAGCGGCGGGCGCGGCGTCACCACGCGGACCGCGTCGACCAGCGCCGCCTCGACCGCGTAGGCGCCGGTGAACCAGTCGAGGATCGCCGGATCGATCGCGAGGCCGTCGCCGTCGCCGGGCGCCAGCTCGACGCGGCGGCACACGCTCCATCGCACCAGCGCCGAGCCCGGCGTGACGACGCGTTGCGGCCCGTGATCGAACAGCGCGGCGATCAGCGCCTCGGTCGCGGTCGCGCGGCCGGTCACCGCGGCGATCAGCCCGCCGAGATCGGGCGTGATCGCGACCGCCAGCAGCACGTGGAGCACGTCGAGCTCGCGCGGATCGAGGCCGAACGTCTCGACGAACCGCCGCGACCGCGTCGCGTGCTCGCGCAGCTCGCCCTCGACCAGCGCCCGCGATCGCCCGAGGGCCTGGCCGCGGTCGTCGAGCTCGGCCCAGCCGCGGCGATCATCGCCGTCGGTCCAGGCGTCGAGCCAGCCCGGCCGCTGCGCCGCCGCGGCCTCGAGCGGCGCGCCGTCGCGGATCCGCTGGGCGCGATCGCCGCTCCACGCCGCGAGCGCTTGCAGCGCGAGCCGCACCCGCATCACGATCAGCGCCAGCTCGCGCTCGCGGGGATCGCGCTCGATCGGCGGCGCCGCGGCGGCGGGATCGTCGGCGGCGGGCGCGAAGGGCTCGGCCGCGTAGGCGGGCGCGGTCATGGCACCTGCACCCAGCGCGGCGACGACTCGCTGCCGTTGACCAGCACCCGCACCGGCCACCACGTCCCCGACGGTGCGCCGGCCGGCAACCGCAGGGTCAGCTCGGTCGGCGACACGACGCGGAACTCGCCGGGGCCGGGCGCCGCGGTCACCGCGGTCAGCGCCAGCCCCGCGATCGACGCGCGCACCGGTGCGACGAAGCGACCGCCGGTGACCGTGAACGCGCCGCTCGGCGCGACCACGCCCAGCTCGACCTTCGGGACGATCTGGAACGGCGTCTCGTTGGTCGCGATCGTCTGCGCATGCGTCGTGCCGTCGGCCAGCGTGGTCACGCGTGTCACCGCCAGCGTCGCCGCGTAGGTGCCGGGCACGATCGGGTTCGCGGGATCGCCGTCGAAGGTGTCCTGCACCGTCGCGAACACCTGATCGCCGACGCTGCTCGTCGACCACAGCGGCCCCACCGCCGCCGGCGGGTCGGCGCCCGGTCCGCGCAGCCGCAGCTCGAGCGTGCCACCGCCGAGGCCGGTGCCGACCAGCGTCAGCTCGTCGCCGACCGCGACCTGGGCCGGCTGCACCTCGATGCGCCGATCGGCGGCCTCGCCGGGGATGCGCAGCACCACCGTGCTGCGGCTGGTCGCGAGCTGCGGCAGCCCGCCGACGAAGGTGGTGACGCCCCAGGTGAAGACCCGGCCGGTCGACGTCGCCGGCTCCTCGGGCTCGACCAGCACCGCCGACACCTCGTAGTACGCCGACAGCCGCAGCGGTTGCGAGCCCGCGGTCCAGTACGCCACCGCCTCGTTGGCCGGGATGTGGCGCAACGACAACCGCAGCCGGTTGTCGCCGTCGATCATCTGCAGCGGGAACGCCTTGGTGCCGGCGATCTCGGTCTGATCGTCGATGATCGGATAGTCGTGCAGCGCCTTCACCGCGAGCCCGAGCAAGAGCTGCTCGCGATACGGGCCGAGCTCGTCGGTCCGCGCGCTGCGCGCGGTGACCAGGTAGTGGAGGTTGAGCCCCATCGGCGTGTAGCGGATGGGCGTCGACGGCCGACCCGGCCACGGCTGGTTCTTGTGCGCCGCCTCCTCGACCAGGTGATAGAGGTAGATGCCGACCATGTCGTCCTCGGTCAGCAGATCGGGCGGCAGGCTGGTGACCTTCACGACGACCGGCCCGGTCGGCGTGGTCGGACGCGCGGGCGACGCCTTGATCGCGGCGTCGACGAGCCGGACCAGGCTCTGCGTGACCAGGGACAGATCGTGGAGCGCCACGGCTAGCGCTGCCTCAGGCCGAACCCGCGGTGGAGCAGCGCGCTGCGCGGCGCGCCGCGATCGCCGCCGCGCTGGATGACGACGACGCGCGCGGGCGCAGGCGCAGGCGCGGGCGTCGCCGGCGGGGCGACGACCTCGACGACGAGCCGACCGATCGACACGCTCGGCGCCGCGGCGATCGGCTCGGGCACCGCGGGCATCATCGCCGCGAGCGGCGGGCCGGCCGGGCGTGGCGGCGACGCGAGGCTCGGCGATGCCGCGAGCGGCGGCGGCGGTGGCGCGGCGACGATGGGCGGGCTCGGCGCGGGCACCCGCTCGCGTGGCGCGACGTAGATCGGCGGCGCCGGCGGCGCCAGCATCGGCGCGGACCGCGACAGCATCGGCGCGGATCGATCGGCGGCGTCGCGCGGCGGCTCGACGACCGGCGCGAGCGTCGGGGTCGCGATCGTCACGCCGCGCTCGTCGGCCCGCGGCGGCGGCGACTCCAGACGAGTCCAGCTCGCGGCCGGCGACGGCGCGCGCTCACGCGACGCGTCCGACGGCCACGCGGCAGCGGGCTGATCGCGCGGCGCGCCCGACGGCACCCCCGCGATCGTCGGCGGTGCGATCACCGGCACCAGCGCCGCGGCCTCGCGTCGCGGCGGCGCGTCCGGCGGCGGCGCGCTCATCAGCGGTGTCACCCGACTCACCGCCGCGGGGGACGCCAGGCTCACCGGCTCCGCGCGCCGCGTCGCCGCCACCGCGCGACCCGGCTCGTCGACGATCGGCGCGGCGGCGAACGGATCGTCCACCGCCGCCACCGCCTCGCGCGCCACCGACGGCGTCATCGTCCGCACCGCCGGATTCGGCAGCGCGCGTGACACGAGTCGGTTGAGGTAGTTCGTCACGATGGTGGATCTCGCTACCGCGGGCGCAGCTCGCGCTCGGTCAGCTCGACGTAGTCGCGGCGTCGCAGCCGCGCCAGCGACATGATCTCCGACAGCGACCAGCCGTAGCTGCGCGCCAGCCGGTGGACCTCGAAGGTGCGCTGCGCCCGCTCGGCGACGACCCGATCGAGGAAGAACCGCTGCAGATCGAACCGTACCGCGTGGCCGCGCCCGCACTCGGGGCAGCTCGCCTCGAGCTCGAGATCGAGCAGCGGCGCCAGGCGCTCGAGCGCCGCCGCCAAGGTCTCGGCGCTGGCGTCACCCGCGAGCCGGCAGCGCTGCAGCAGCGCCAGCGTCGGATCGTCGGCGCCGCTCGCCGCCAGCTCGTCGTCGCCCGACGGCACCCGGAACCGCGTGCCATCGGCCAGCGCGAACGTGCCGTCGGCGGCGCGCTCGATGCCGTCACGATCCTCGACCACGCTCGCGACCAGCGCGCTGAGCCGGAAGTCGAGATCGAACTGCGCCGCGCAGTGCGGGCACACCGACGTGCTGGCGATCCGATCGCCCAGCTCGTGGCCGTAGATCGCCGCCAGCACCCGATCGCGATCGGCCGCGGTCAACCGTCCGGCCTGCCCCGGTCCCAAGGCCGCGCCCGGCACGTCGAGCAGCAGCCGATCGATCAGCGCGATCGCGGCCCGGGTGCCGGTGTCGCTCACCGACTCCTCGTCGTCGCCGCGCAGCTCGCGAAGGTAGATCCACCCCGGCGGCACCGCATATGTGACCGGGACAGGGCGCACGGTGATCAGGTCTCGGTCGGCTCGACCACCGCGGTGTCGCGCTCCCAGCCCTCGTTCTCGAGCTTCATCATCTCGATCGCGACCGCGTTGGCGTTGGCGTCGAGCTCCGGCATCGCCTGGTACTCCGAGACCCAGCAGCGGAAGACCTTGTAGGCCTTCACCACCACGCTGTTCTCGTTGAGCAGCTCGATGATGACGTCCTTGCGGAACTGCTTGAGCGAGATCACGCCCAGCTCACCGACGTTGTAGACCAGGTTGGCCCACTTCTCGAACTCGTCGTCGTGGGTGACGCCGCGCTCGAGCGTGATCGACTCGAACGAGATCGCGGCCGGCATGTGGCGCGCGGTGCTCGGGTCGTTGCCCTCGCGGTGCTTGACCACCTCGACGGTGCGCTTGAGCGCGCTGCACTTCGCGACGCCCGCGACGTAGCGACCGTCCCACTTCACCCGGAACTTGAAGTTCTTGTACGGGTCGAACCGATGCGTGTTGACGCTGAACTTGGCCATGGCGCGCTCCTCGGATCAGGTGGCCAGCTTCTGGGCGATCTGCTGGAGATACAGCACGACGAACTCCGCCGGCTTCAGCGGAGCGAACCCGACCCAGATGTTCACGATGCCGAGGTTCTGATCGTTGGCGTTGGTGGTCTCGCGGTCGCACCGCACGAAGTACGCGTCGGTCGGCTTCACGCCGGCGAACGCGCCCTTGCGGAAGAGATCGTGCATGAACGAGCCGACGTTCAGGCGGATCTGCGACCACAGCGGCTCGTCGTTGGGCTCGAACACCACCCACTTGAGGCCGCGATACAGGCTCTCTTCGATCATCAGCGCCAGGCGCCGGATCGGCACGTACTTGTACTCGCTGGCGAACGCGTCGGCGCCGTCCATCGTCCGCGCGCCCCACGAGATCACGCCCTCGGGGAACAGCCGGATCGCGTTGACGCCGGCCGGGTTGATCGCGCCGTTCTGCAGATCCGACATCTGGTAGTCGACCCCGGCGACGCCACGCAGATCGGCCTCGGTGCCGGCCGGCGCCTTCCACACGCCGCGGTTGGCGTCGATGCGCGCGTACAGCCCGGCCATCGCGCCGGCCGCGCCGACGGTGTACTCGCGGCCGTTCTCGACCAGCTTCAGCCGCGGGAAGTACACCGCGCTGTGATCCTTGGTCAGCCCGAGCCGCAGCGCGTTGGCACCGCTGGCCGCGGACTGGGCGTCGACCCACGTCGGCGGCGGATCCATGATCAGGAACGCGCGCTCGTCGTGGGCGAACGCGCTGGCCTCGGCCCACAGCTGCTCGAGCGGGACCGCGGTCGCGGTGTCGGCGTCGGGCGGCAGCACCAGCAGGTTCCACAGATCGACCTCGGAGCGCACCAGCTCGTAGGCCGCGGTGTAGTCGCCCATCAGCGGCGGACCGCCGTCGCGACCGTCGAGGCCCGCGGCCTGGCTGCCGCGCACGGTGTCGCCGCCGGGGCCGACGCTCAGGTAGCGGACGTTGGTGAAGAACCGCGCCGCCATGTCGGCGCCGATGGTGTTGGCCGCCGGCAGCGCCGGGCCGGTGAACGTGAAGCTCGCCGCGGCCGGACCGACGACGCTGTTGTCGCCACCGGCGGTGTTGACGAAGCTGAGCCGATAGCCCCACAGCTCGGCGCGCCAGAAGAATGTCGTCGGGTTCGCCGCCTGGTGGGCGTTGATCTGATCGCGGATCGCCGCGAGCGCCGCGACCACGCCCGCGCGACCGCCGACGCCGCCGCTCCACATCCGGGTGGCGCCGCCCAGCACCAGCGGCACCGACTCGGCGACCACCGCGCCGGCCGGGGTGATCTTGTCGAACGTCACGCCCAGCAGATCGCTCCTCAGCAGCGAGCCGAGGTTCACCAGCGTCGTGGTGTCGACCTTGAACGTCACGCCGGTCGGCGCCGGCCGCTGCTTCGCGTACGCGCCGAGCTCGATCCCGCCGTTGGCCGGGCCGAACCCGATCAGCTTCGCGAGATCGCCTGTCGCCGCCGAGGTCACGCGGATGTCGTTCGTCGACGCCGCCGGGGTCGCGGTGATCCGGATCAGCGTCGTCTCCGCCGCGCCGCCGGTGTCCGGCCCCTTGATGACGTCGACCTTCACCGGCGGCACCGGGAGGCCGGTCACCAGCTCGGCCGCGAGCCGGTTCTCGATCTCGGTCTGGAGCGCCGTTTCGATCGCGGTGCGGCCCGCGGCGAAGGACGCCGGCGCGGCCGCGAGGTCGGGCACCGTCACCGTGACCGGCTTCTTGCCGCCGACGCTGATCCGGAACGACCGCCCTTCCGCCAGCACGGCGTTGATCGCGGTGTGGAAGGTCGCCGCGGTCGCAGCCTCGATCGGCCCCGTCGACAGCGACACACCCGGGCCGCCCGCGGTCGCCGCGGTCGCCAGCCCGTCGACCAGCTTCGAGCGCTGGGTCAGCACCGCGGGCGCGTAGCTCGGCGACGCCGGGTCCATCGACAGGTTGAGCAGCTCCTCGCGATCGACCTTGGTCTTCACGCCCGCCGTCGAGATCTCCCAGCGGAAGATCTCGAGGTTGAACGTGCTGTCGGGCGTCGCGGTGTTGTAGTTGACCGCCGCGCGGATCAGATCGCCCTGCTGCCCCGGGTTCTTGGCCCGCAGCCGCAGCACCGCGGTGCCCGCCTCGTTCTCGAGATCGACCTGCGACTTCTGCCAGCCGCTGGCGATGCGCACCACATAGCACTCGGTGCCGCCGTTCATGAAGAACAGCCGGACGTAGCGTGCGACCTGGCTGATCATGCCGCCGTCGTCGCCGTAGGTCCGTACGAAGTCGGTGTACGTGTTCAGGCGAATCGCCTTGAGCATCGGGCCGGACAGCGTCCGTCCGATGAACAGGGCAGTCGAGGTACCCACACCGGTGATGGTGCGGACTCCACTGGGGACCTCCTGGACATAGACGCCAGGATAGGTGGGAGTGACGGCCATGCGAGTCTCCTCCGCGAGCGCGCGAACCACTCCTGTCGCTCACCGACCCCCGGTGAACGCACTCGATAGTATCGACACACTCAGTATCACGCCGCGCATCTGCGATTCAAGCCTCACCTACGGCACATTCGGACAATTCGACGCCGCGGCGCACGACCGCGATCCGGATCACCACTGCCGCCCTTTGCCGCCGCCCTCACACTGCCACGGTCACCGCGCCGTCACGGCGTCGTGCGCAACCCGACCGCCGCATCGACCCGCGACCGCGGCGGCGCCGCATCGGCGAACTCGTCAGCGCTCTCTTCGAGCGCCCGCGCGTAGGCCGCCGATTGGTCGGTCAACCACCGCTCCGTCCGCTCGTCGCGGACACCCTTCGTCTCGTCGAGCCGCCGCTGGCGTTCTCGCCTAGCGTTGACTGGTTCGTCCGCGCGCTTGCCGCTTGCCGCGGACACGGGTGATGTCGGCGGGGCTCCAGCGTCCGAGGCCGACGCATGGGGTACCGCGGCCGGTGGAGCATCAATCGGAGCGGCATCGCGAACCGTCGCGCGGTCGATCACAGGCGGCGGTCCGGGCGTGTGGTCGCCGCGGCACGCAAGCAGACCGAGCATCAGGAGCGTGGCGCCGCGCATCATGGCGATGACCGAGGTCCGGGCGGTGGTGATGCCGCAGCAGCGTCGGCATGCAAGCGAGCCGCGATCTCGATCAAGACCAAGAGACGCGTCGCTCGCTGCGGTACCGCGTTGGCATGCTCGACGGCACGGACGATGTCGCCGGTGACGAGCCGCGCCCGCACGCCGCCGGGCAGCGGCGCGCCGGGACTGCCAGCGATCGGCGCCGCCGCAGCTGGCGCCGCCGTGAGCGTCTTGGCCTGATCGACCGCGCCCGTGGCCACCGCGATCGCGGCGCGCGCGGCCTCGTGCTCCCACTGCACCGTCGCCGGACTGCGCGGCACCGGACGCGGCGACACCCTGCGTGCCGCGGACGCGCGCGCGCCCGGCCCCCCCCGTGAAGGCGGCGCCAGCTTCACGCGGTCAGCGTACTACAGCGATTCGCGATCGTGGCCGTGGCGCTCGCTCAATGTGGTCGACCGCCACCGGCCTGACCGGGCCGCGGTGGCAGATCTCGGATCATCGCGAAGTCGATCACCACCGGGGTCTCGGAGCTGCTGAAGCGCCGGTACTGCGCCAGCACTCCGTCGAGACAACGCTGGATCGCGGCGACGTCGATGCCAGCGTCGCCCCTCGCGTGCAGCACCGTCGAGCGCGTGAAGCGATCCGGCGATTTGTAGCGACGATCGACGTCGCCCCACACCGTCCGCAACGTGACCCCCGCATCCCGCCCGGGTCCGCCGTCTTCGAAGCACTGGACCGTCTCGGGGTGATGGTCGGCGAGAAACTGCTGGAGCAGGACGGCCGACGTGCAGCCCTGTCGGAACGTCATCGGGCCGACTTCGACCGAGCCCAACCGGCTGGACGTGCGGAGGAACGTGTCGCGCGCGCCGTGATCGACGCAGGTCACCGCCGCCTCCTTCGACGCGCGGCGAAGGTACGTGATGTCGATCGTCCCGTCCTCGTCGGGCGCGCGCCGCTCGTGGACGACCGCGACCGCGATCGCGTCGACCTGCTCGCTGCCCGCGTCGACGTGGTCGCGGCCGGCGTCGGGCATTTCGCTCGCGGGCGGCGTCGCTCGCTTCGCCGGCTGGCTGCAAGCGGCGGCCGCGACCACGACGATCCCCAGGACGAAGCTGCGCACCGCTGGAGGCTAGTCGCGCGGTTGGTGATCGGCAAGCGAGCCATTGTGGCTCCATCATTGGCGTGCGACAAACGAGCATGCGAGGCCGGGTGGGGGCCGCGACGTTGATCATGGCCGCGTGCATGGGTGACGGATCGCCGGCCGCGCGGACGCCCGCGGTCGCGCCGACCGCAGCGGACGGTGAACCGCCGGCCGAGCTCGACGCGTTGATCGAGCGGGCGCTCGTGCTGACGGCCTCGGTGACCACGGTGGCGGTGCAGCACAGCGACGACTGCGACGCTGCGGCCGCCGGCATCGACGCGCTCGGTCGGCGCCCGGGTGCCGACGCCGTGAGCCTGCTCACCGCCGATCCGCGCTGGACGAGCGACGCGGCGGTCCGGCGCCGGGTCGGCGACGACGTTCGCGCGCAGGCGTTCGTCGACAGTCTGATGGGCCTGCTCCACTGCGCCGCGGATCATCGCCCGCTCGAGGCGGCCTTGACCCGCCTCGGGCTCGCGCCACGCAAGATCGATTCACCGGCAGCAGCAGAATGATCAGCCGCCGAGCAGCTCGTCGCGCTGCTCGCGCTGTAGCCAGGTCGGCTGCTCGTAGACGTCGTCGAACAAGGACGACCGCGGCGGCGGCGCGACGGCTTCCTGGGCGGTGATGACCTCGCGCACCTCGGCCTCGTACTGCGCGACCAGGGCGTCGTGCTCGCCGGGCGCGAGCCAGCCGCGGCGCTCGAGGAGGCCGCGCAGGCGGCGCAGCGGATCGCGGCGCGTCTTCCAGACGTCGGTCACGGCCTCGTCGCGGTAGCGCGAGGGATCGTCTGACGACGAGTGGGCGCTGACTCGATAGGTGAGCAGCTCGACGAATGTCGGGCCGCCCCCGTCGCGGGCCTTGGTGGCGGCGCGGCGACAGACGTCGTAGACCGCGAGCACGTCGTTGCCGTCGGCGCGCAGCGGCTCGACGCCGTAGCCGATCGCCTTCAGCGCGATCGTGTCGGCCGCGGTCTGGGTCTGGCCGGGCGTCGAGATCGCCCACTGGTTGTTCTGGCAGATCAGCACGACCGGCGCGTGCATCACGCCCGCGAAGTTCAGCGCGACGTGGAAGTCGCCCGCGCTGGTGCCGCCATCGCCCATGTAGCCGAACGCGCAGCGGCCGCGATCGCCCGCGAGCTTCATCGCCATGGCGACGCCGACCGCGTGGGGGATCTGCGTCGACACGCACGACGACATCACGACGTAGTGGGTCGCGCGGTCGCACGGGTGACACGGCAGCTGTCGGCCCTTGGTCGGATCGGCGGCGTTGCCCATGATCTGCGCGATGTAGCTGGCCAGCGGCAGGCCGCGGTACAGGCCGACGCCGGCCTCGCGCAGCGCCGGGATGATCCAGTCGTCGGGCTGAGAGGCCGCGGCGGAGCCGACCACGGCCGCCTCCTGCCCGGTCGCCTCGCCGTAGAACCCGATGCGGCCCTGGCGCTGCAGCGCCATCATCCGCGCGTCGGTGACGCGGATCGTGAGCATGCCCTGGTAGAGGCGGCGCGCCAGCGAGCGGTCGAGCCACGCGATCGCGTCGTCGTCGACCCGGCCGTCCTCGTCGAGGAGCTGGTACAGGCCGCGGGCTTTGGCCTCGTCGTCACCGTCGAAATAGACATCCGGACGGGGTGACGGCGGGGCGGCACGCTGGGCGATCTCGACCATCGCGGCGGACTCTAACAGGGTCGCAGCGGTCGGGGGCCCGCCTGCCCAAAAGTTGACCTACGATAACGCACATGTAGGATAACTTTCCCCCGAGGTACCATGGCCAACAAGCCGCTCCCGAAGAAGTTGCCCTCCGCTCCGCCCCACCGCCGCCCCACCGACGGCACCCGCGGCCGCGAGGTCGCGGGCATCATCGCGCTCGGCGCGAGCCTGTTCGTGCTGCTGGCGATGCTGTCGCTGCAAGCCCACGCGCTGATGATGGGACCGTTCGGACGGACCGTCGCGGCGACGGTGTACCGGATCGCGGGGCTCGGCAGCTACGCGCTGGTCGCGATGGCGATCATCGCGTCGGTGCGCTCGCTGATGGAGAAGCGCCCGCTGCTGCCGTGGCAGATCGCGGCGGGCACGGCGCTCGGCATCGTCGCGGTCGCGGTGCTGCTGCAGCTCGCGGCGCCGAGCTATCGCGTCCACGGCATCGGCCCGGGCGGCGCCCTCGGCGAGGGCCTGGCCGAGGTGTCGCGCGCGCTGATCTCGACGGCGGGTACCGCGTTCCTCGCGGTGTTCGGGCTGGCGATCGCGGTGATCATCGCGACGCCGCTGCGGATGCGCCAGGTGCTGGGCTGGATCGGCCTCGGCGCCCGCGTCACCGGCCGCTCGCTGGCGACCGGCGCGGGGGTCGGCGGCCGCTTCGTCGCCGACGTGACCCGCGCGATCCTGCCCGAGCGCGATCGCGACGAGTACGAGGACGAGCTCGCCGACGACCGCGAGGATCCGATGGCGGTCGCCGACGGCGAGGCGTCCGATCCGGTGATCGTCGATCGCGCGACGCCGAGCGGCGACTTCGTCGGCGACACCGAGCGGGTCGCGACCGGCCCGGCCCACGACGCCGCCGACGAGGGCAAGAAGCGCAGGAAGAAGAAGGAGCCGCTTACCACCGAGATCGATCTGCCGCTGGCCGCCAAGCCCAAGCCGCAGATCGAGATCGTCGAGGACGAGCTGCCGCCGGCGCGGGTCGCGCGCGGCACCGAGACGCCCCCGGCGGGCGCGATCCCCGCGGCGATGCCGACCATCGGCGCGTCGCTGATCGTCGAGTCGCGCTTCAAGCACGCCGACAAGGCCGAGATGGCGGCCAAGGAGAAGGTCGCCGAGTCGGAGCGCAGCTTCATCAAGCTCGGCGAGGGCGCGTATCAGTTCCCCGCGATCGGGCTGCTCAACTACGACGCGACCACCCAGAACCAGCTCGACAAGAGCTTCATGCTCGAGCAGTCGGCGCGCCTGACCAAGACGCTCGAGAACTACGGCGTGAAGGGCGAGGTCGTCGCGATCCGGCCCGGCCCGGTGGTCACGATGTACGAGTTCGCGCCCGCGCCCGGCACCCGGGTCGCGAAGATCGCGAACCTCGCCGACGATCTCGCGATGTCGCTCGAGGCGCTGCGGGTCCGCATCGTCGCGCCGATCCCGGGCAAGGCCGCGGTCGGCATCGAGGTGCCGAACAAGACCCGCGAGAAGGTCTTCATGAAGGAGATCGTCGCCGACGACGTCTTCCGCAAGGCGAAGATGAAGTTGCCGATGGCGATCGGCAAGGACATCGAGGGCGGCCCGTCGGTGGTCGACCTCGCGCGCATGCCGCACCTCCTGGTCGCAGGCACCACCGGCTCGGGCAAGTCGGTCGCGGTCAACGCGATGATCACGTCCTTGCTCTACTGCGCGTCGCCCGAGGACGTGCGGATGATCATGGTCGACCCGAAGATGCTCGAGCTGTCGATCTACGAGGGCATCCCGCACCTGCTCTTGCCGGTCGTCACCGATCCGAAGAAGGCCAACCTGGCGCTGCGCTGGGCGGTCGACGAGATGGAGCGCCGCTACGATCTGCTGGCGCGGTTCGGCGTGCGCGACCTCAGCGGCTACAACGACAAGCTCGGCAAGCAGCGCGCGAAGTGGGAGGCCGACAAGCTGCGCCGCGCCGCCGACGCCGCCGAGATCGCGGCGGGCAGCGGCGTCCTCGATGTCGACGACGACCAGATCGAGCATGTGGAAGTCACCACCGAGCGCGAGCCCGAGCCCGAGCCCGCGCAGCGGCTGCCGTACATCGTCGTCGTGATCGACGAGTTCGCCGACCTGATGATGTGCGCGCCGAAGGAGGTCGAGACCTCGGTCGCGCGCATCGCCCAGAAGGCGCGCGCCGCGGGCATCCACCTGATCCTCGCGACCCAGCGGCCGTCGGTCGACGTCATCACTGGCCTCATCAAGGCGAACTTCCCGTCGCGCATCGCGTTCCACGTCGCGTCCAAGATCGACTCGCGCACCATCCTCGATCAGGGCGGCGCCGAGGCGCTGCTCGGTGCCGGCGACATGCTGTTCTCGGATCGCGGCGCGGCGCCGCAGCGCCTCCACGGCTGCTACGTCGACGAGGAGGAGATCCACCGCGTCGTCCAGTTCCTGAAGACCCAGGGCCGCCCGGTCTACAACCTGGAGATCTTGAAGCCCCGCGAGGAAGAGGACGGCGAGGGTGGCGGCGATGCACCCGCCTCGGGTGGCAGCAAGGTCGACGACGAGATGTACGACAAGGCGGTCAACATCGTCTGCTCGACCCGCAACGCCTCGATCTCCTGGGTCCAGCGCCAGCTCCGCATCGGCTACAACCGCGCGGCGCGCCTGGTCGAGGAGATGGAGAAGCAGGGCGTGGTCAGCGGGCCCGACCACACCAACAAGCGCGAGGTCCTGGTCGCCGCGGCCTGATCGCGCGCCTGGCCTCGACGATCGCCGCGATCGGTCGAATCGACGAGCGTGCCATGAAGGTGATGCTCGTCGACGACGAACCTCGCGTGTTGCAAGCGCTCAACCGCGTGCTGCGACACTCGATGCCCAAGGACTGGGAGCTGACGACGGCGACGTCGGGCTCCGAGGCCTTGGCCAAGCTCGGCGGCGCGCCGGTCGACGTGGTCGTGTCCGATCTGCGGATGCCGGAGATGGACGGCACGGTCCTGCTCGGTGAGATCCGCGCGCGCTGGCCCGACACCGTCCGGGTCGTGCTGTCGGGCTACTCCGATCCCGACATGTCGACCAAGGTCGCGTCGGTCGCGCACCAGTTCTTCGAGAAGCCGCTGGCGGTCGCCGATCTGGTCGACACCCTGCGCCGCATCGAGCAGGTCCGCCACGGCGTGGTCGCGTCGCCGCTGCGCGAGGTCCTCGGCGCGATCGGCGATCTGCCGGGCGCCCCGACGGTGTTCGTCGAGCTGTCGGCCGCCACCTGCGACCCGCGCGCGCGCACCGAGACCCTCGCCGCGATCGTCCGTCGCGATCCTGGGCTGGTCGCGAAGGTGATGCAGCTGGCGGGCTCGGCGTTCTTCACCCACGGCGCCCCCGCCACCGATCTGACCACCGCGATCAGCCGCCTCGGCATCCGCACGGTCTCGGCGATGGCGCTGGCGGCCAACGCGTTCCGGCCCGATCCGACGTCGGGCCTGCACCACGTCGAGCTGTGCGCGCACTCGCTGGCGGCGGCGGCGATCGCCCAGGCCAGCGTCGATCCCGGCCACGCCGAGGACGCGTTCATCGCCGCGTTGCTCGCCGACATCGGCCTCGCGGCGCTGGCGTGCTGGATGCCCGCGCGCATCGTCGCCGCGCGCGCGGTGGCGGTGCAGTACCAGATGTCGCTCGCCGACGCCGAGCGCGGCATGTACGGCATCACCCACGGCGAGGTCGGCGCGTACGTGCTCGGGCTGTGGCGGCTGCCGCCCGTGATCGTCGAGGCGGTCGCGCTGCACCACACCCACGCCGCCACGGCCCTCGACGGAAAACCGGTCGCGCAGGCGGTGTTCGACGCCCACGCGACCGGCGATCAAGCCATCGACTG
>JAYTAJ010000961.1:0-6839 GCA_043737575.1 Myxococcales bacterium
CGGCGGCCTCGGCGGCGATCGCCAGCGCCGGCTTCGCCATCGCCAGGCCGAGGAAGTTGGCGGGCATCGTCGTGAACGGCGTCGCCTCGGTGGTGACGCCGATGACGCCGACGATCACCGGGCCCTTCTCGACCATGAACGAGCCGAGCACGTTGTCCCAGACCGGGCGCTTGCCGGTCTCGGCGTCGAGGACGTTGGCCATGAGGAACGGAAACTTCGCCTCGGCGGCGCGAGCTCGCAGCGCGCCGCGCGGATCGTCGGCGGCGGTGGTGGCGGTGACCGCGGGCCCGGCCGGGCCGAAGTCGAACTCGTGGTTGCCGACCGCGGCGGCGTCGTAGCCGATGCGGTTGTAGGCGGCGACCACCGCGGCGCCCTCGCCGAGGTTCGAGCCGAGCGTGCCCTGGAACATGTCACCGGCGTCGAGCAGCAGGACCTCGCCACCGTCGGCGGCGCGGGCGGCGCGCAGGTTGGCGACGTAGCCGGCGAGGATCGGCAGGCGATCGATCGCGCCGTGCAGATCGTTGGTGCCGATGATCGACAGCGTGATCGTGCCGCGCCGCTTCTGCGGCGGCGGCGGCGACGTCGGGTCGGGCTTGGCGCCAGGGCACGCGGACAGGACGACGGCGGCCGAGGCGACGACGGCCAGGCCGCGCAGACGAGCGAGCATGCGGCGATGGTAGCGCGGCCCCATGATCGCCGGGCGCGATCACCCGCCCAAGCCGCGCGGCGCCGGTGGATCGACGCCCGCGTCGGGCTCATCGTCACTCGCAGGCTCGCCGATCGGACCCTCGGCCTCGTCGGTGTCGAGGGCGCGCGACCGCGCCTCGAGCGCGGCGTCGCCGGGTCCGGTGCCGCGAGCCTCGGCGATCGCGGCGGTCACCGCGAGCTCGAGATCGATCGCGTCGTCAGGCCCGAGCGTCGCCCACGCGACGCCGCCGCCGTCGAGGCGGCACGTCACCGTCACCGGCGGCGCGGGCGCGACCCGGAGCCGGCCGCAGTCGGCGCGCTGCGGGGCGCCGAGGTCGGCAAGCGCGGCCTCGATCGCGGCGGCGATCGGCCGCGGATCGAGGACGTCCTCGGTGTCCCAGCCGCCGTCGGCGCGCACCGTCACCGCCACCGCGGCGCCGTCGGCGAGGACGATCGTGCACGCGGCGCGCTGGCACCGCACCGCGCGCGGCGCGACGCCGAGCTCGCGCTCGAAGGTCGCGGCGATCGAGCGCGCGACCGGATCGCCTGACGAGCCGCACCCGGCCGCGATCACCAGCGCGACGCGCAGCCACGCCATGCCCCGGTCATACACCGCTACTTCATGAACGCGCGCGTGATCGCGTCGATCGTCCGGCCGCTGGGATCGACCTTGCGGCGATCGGCGACGACCAGGAGGCGCGCGCCACGGGCGAGCGCGGCGCCGGTCGCGTCGCCGACCGCGGCCAGCCCGGGATCCTCGGCGGCCTTGGCGTCCTCGCCGCTGTCGAAGCGACACAGCACGACGTCGACGCCGCCGACGGTGCCGCCGCGGCAGCTCTGCGCCAGGTACTTCTTGGCGTCGACGTCGGTCAGCGCCGACACCTCGAGGCCGGCCTTGCGCCACGCCGCGACCATGGCGTCGTCGGCCGGCGCCTCGCCCGGCTTGCTGCTGGCGTCCTTGCTGCACGCCGCGCCCATGAGCGCGACCGCGACGATCAGAAGGAGGCGGCGATCAATCATCGTGGCCACGTCCGCGCTTGTGCTTCTTGTGCTTGTGCTTGCGGTGGCCGTGGCCGCGACTGTCGCCGTGGACGACCACGCCGCCGCCGATGCCGATCTGGATCGTCGGCACCCGGACCTCGACGCGCAGGCTCGGCGCGGGGACGTGGACCTCGACGCCGGCGTGAACCCGCGCGGGCCGCACGCGCGGCGGCGGCGACTCGTGCACCACCACCGCGCTCGGCGCGACGACGATCGCGCCGTACCAGCCGGGCGGCGCGACGCTGACCTCGACCACCGGCCGCTCGTACACGATCGGCTGATAGACGACGTCGATCGGATCGTAGACGACCTTCGCCTCGGCGTAGGCCGGCGGGAAGTCGCCGACGTACCAGTACGCGCCGCCGCGCAGCTCGAGCTTCAGCTCGGCCGGCGGCGCCCACGCGTGGTAGTGCGCGCGGTCGAGGTAGCAGTACTCGGTGTCCTCGTGATCGTCGCCGACGATGACGTGGACCGGCACCGGGTGGTGCCCGTAGTACGAGTGCTTGTCGCCGTCCCAGCCGTAGGCGACCGGATCACCGACGAAGTGGTTCCAGCCATCGTGATCGCGGAACTGCACCTTGGCGTCGATCGCGCCGTAGAGGTGCACGTGAGCCGCGTGGATGTGGCAGACCCCACCGCCCTGGGCTTTCGGGATCGGATGGATGCCGACGAAGCGAACCTGCTTGCGATCGGCGTGGGCGACGCCCGCGGCGACGACGGTGGACGTCGCGACGGCGAGTGCGAGGATGTACGTGCGTAGCTGCATCGGGCCTCCTGTGACGGAGCAGGGTGGAAGAGCAAGCGTCGTTCCGATCGGTGCGTGCGTGATCTGGCGGAGTTGGCTCGGCGATCGTGGAGCCGATCGGTTCCGCGGAGCCGATCGGTTCCGTTACGCTGTCGGCGTGAGGTCAGTCGTTGGACAGACGACATTCGTCGCACCTGATGGCGCGGTGCGGGTGCGCCACGAGGGCCTGCTGATCCGGGTGGTGCGCGGCGCGGGCCAGGGCCGCGAGCTCGAGCTGGGCAGCGACGACCTCGGGATCGGCTCGCACCCGTCGAACCAGCTGGTGATCGACGACGCTCGGGTGTCGCGCTTCCACCTGAAGATCGTGCGCGACGAGCTCGGCACTCGCGCGATCGATCTCGACAGCGCCAACGGCACCTTCGCGAGCGGGCTGCGGGTGCGCGACGTCTACGTCGGCGACGGCGCCGTGCTCGAGCTGGGCGACACCGCGCTCGAGCTGCGCGCCCACGGCGAGGTCGCCGAGGAGGAGCTGCCACCGAGCGAGAACTTCGGCGAGCTGATCGGACGATCGCTGGCGATGCGGCGGGTGTTCGCGGTCGCGCGCCGCGCTGCGGCCTCGGCGTCGACGGTGCTCCTGCTCGGCGAGACCGGGACGGGCAAGGATCTGCTGGCGCGGGCGATCCACTCGACCGGTCCGCGCGCGGCGCGGCCGTTCCTGATCTTCGACTGCGGCGCGGTGGCGCCGACGTTGATCGAGGGCGCGCTGTTCGGCCACGTCCGCGGCGCGTACACCGGCGCCGACGTCGATCGGCCGGGCGTGTTCGAGCTGGCCCACGGCGGCACCCTGTTCCTCGACGAGATCGGCGAGCTGCCGCTGGCGCTGCAGCCCAAGCTCCTGCGTGCGCTCGAGACCGGCATGGTGCAGCGGCTCGGCGCACCGGCGCCGATCACCGTCGACGTCCGCATCATGGCGGCGACCCATCGCGATCTGCGGGCCGAGGTCGATCGCGAGCGGTTCCGCGCCGATCTCTACTATCGGCTCGCGGTGATCGCGATCGAGGTGCCGCCGCTGCGCGATCGCGCCGACGACATCGCGCTGCTCGCCGCACACTTCGCGCGCGCGGTGCTGGCGCGCGGCGGCGATCTGGCGTGGCTGCGACCGCACCTCGACGACGCCTTCGGTAGCTTGCGGGCCCAGCCGTGGCCGGGCAACGTCCGCGAGCTGCGCAACGCGGTCGAGCGCGCGATCGCGCTGGCCGATCCGGCGGCGCTGTCGGGCGATCCGCTCGGGCGGCTGGTCGAGCTGCGCACCAGCCTGCGCCGCACCCGCCGCGGCCGCCTGCCGCTCGAGACCGCGCGCGCCGAGTTCGATCGCGAGTACCTGCGCGATCTCCTCACCGACGCCGGCCACGATCTGCGCGCCGCGGCCGAGCAGGCGGGCGTCCATCCGAAATCCCTCGAGCGGCTGCTGCGCCGCTACCAGCTCAGCCGCGGCGCGTAACGTTGGTCAGTGCGCGATGACCTTGCCCATCGCCTGGTACTCGGCGCGGGCCGCGCGCACCAGGTGACGCATCGCGATCGCGCCGCCCTCGTCGGCGGCGAGGAACGCCGCCCGCAGCGCCGCGTTCTTGATGTAGCCGCCGGTCATCTCGAAGCGATCGGCCAGCAGGTCGAAGTCGATGTCGCCCGCGATCGTCGCCTCGGTCGGCAGCAGGGTGCGCCACAGCCGGGCCCGCTCGTCGGGCTCGGGCACCGGGAAGTCGACGCGCAACGACAGGCGGCGACGGAACGCCTCGTCGATCGCGGTCTCGTGGTTGGTCGTGAGGATCACGATCCCCGAGAACGACTCCATCCGCTGCAGGAGGTAGTTGACCTCGAGGTTGGCGTAGCGATCGTTGCTCGACGTGACCTCGGTGCGCTTCGCGAACAGCGAGTCGGCCTCGTCGAACAGCAAGATCGCGTGGCCGGCCTCGGCGGCCTCGAACAGCTCGCCGAGGTTCTTCTCGGTCTCGCCGATCCACTTCGACACCACCTTCGACAGGTCGACCTGGTAGAGGTCGAGCTTCAGCTCCTCGGCGATCAGGCCCGCGACCATGGTCTTGCCGGTCCCGGGCGGTCCCGAGAACAACGCCGACAGGCCGAGGCCCTTCGCGACCTTTCGCCCGAAGCCCCAGCTCTCGTAGACCAGGCGGCGGTGCTTGATGCGGGCGATGAACTCGCGGACGTCGAGCACCGCATCCTCGGGCAGCACCAGATCGGCCCAGGTCTGGCGCCAGGTGATGCGCATGCCGAGCGTCGCCAGCTTGGCGTCGAGGACGCCGCGCAGGCCGTCGTGGAGATCGGCCGCGACCACCGCCGCGTCGCCGCGCGCCCGCACCCGCGCCAGCGCCGCGATCGCCGCCGCCTCGATCACGCCCGGCGTGACGAAGTAGCGCTCGGCCGCCCACCGCGGCAGCGCGGCGTCGACGGTCGGCGGCAGCGCCCGTCGCCACAGCTCCTCGCGCGCAGGCTCGCTCGGCACGCCGACCTCGATCACCACCGCGCCGCGCGCCAGCTGCGGCGGCTTGCCGACGATGCGGCCGCAGGTCGCGGCCAAGGGCGCCGCCGACTCGCGCAGCAACAGCTCGTCGAGGCGGACCACCGCGGCGTCGACCTCGTCGAGGCCGTCGAGCACGATCAGCGAGCGCCACAGGATCGCCTCGCGCAGGATCAGCCGACCCAGCGCCGCGAGCCGGACCTCGTCGCGCGGCAGCGCCTTGGCCCGCACCCGCAGCGCGGTCAGGCCGAGGCTGGCGGCGGCGGCGGCGAGCAGCGCCTTGCGACCCGAGCCGTCGCGGCCGGTCAAGAGCAGCACCGGATGCGGCGCGCGCTGCTGGGCCGACGCCACCGCCGCGCGCACCAGCCCCTGGATCTCCGCGAACGGGCCGTCGTCGAGGACCAGCTCGGCGCGCGGCCGCGGCGCCACCAGCTCGACGAAGCGCGCCAGCTCGCGATCGAGCACGTCGTTGCCGTGGACCAGCTCGATCACGCGCTCGACCACGCGGACCCGGCGCAGCACCAGCGCGGTGTCGCCGAGGCCGCCGATCTCGATCAGCCCGAACCGCAGGAGCGTGCCGTCGACGCCCAGCTCGTCGATGACGCGCTCGCGCTCGTCGGCGGTGGTGTAGCCGACCTCGGTCAGGAGCCCGATGTCGGGATGCGGGCGGAACGGATCGGCGCCGAGCTGGCGCAGATCGTCGCGCAGCCGCAGATCGAGCTCGAGGCCGATCAGCAACACCAGGAGCCGCACCTCGGTGCCGCTCAGGCGAAACACCATCTGCAAGCGGCGCAGCGGCACCGCCTCGATCGGCGAGCCCGCGGCGCGCGCGGCGGCGGCGGCCTCCCCGTCGACGATCGCGGCGCGGAGCCGCTCGAGGTCGGCGTCGGTGCGCCACGCGCGCGGATCGGCGAGCTGGCGCCGTCGCACCGCGGCCTGCAGCTGCAATCGCGCCAGCCCGAGCAGCTCGTGCAGATGCTCGGTCGGCGATCCGTAGGGCGTGGCAGTCACGCCCCGACCCTACCGCGGGAACGCCTTCAGCTCGCGCACCAGGACGCCGTACAGCCCCGCGGCCCACGTCGGCGCGCTGGGCGGCGGCATCGCGTCCGGATCGACGCGCAGATCGGTCGGCGCCAGGATCACCTTCACCCGCGCCGCGCCGGTCGCGTCGACCCGCAGACCGGTGTCGGCGACGAGGGTGAACAGCTCCTCGATCGCCGGGTCGCCCATCGCGAGGCAGCCGATCGAGACGTCGCTGCCGTGGATCATGATCGCGCCGCCGAGCTGGGTCCGGCCGTCGGCGGCGGCGTGCTCGCGATCGAACGCGTTCGGATAGTCGACCTGCATCGACAGGTGATACGCGCTGTTCGGGTTGAGCCAGTCGATCGTGTAGAGGCCCTCGGGCACCTGGCCGTCGCCTTCGCGCAGCTTGGGCCCGCGACCGCCGCTCGCCGCCATCACGGGATACGCGCGGACGAAGCGCCACGGGCCGTCGTCGATCGCCGCGCGGGCCCAGACCTCGACCCGCGCGACGTCCTTCAGCGCGATCAGCGTGAGCTCGGCCGGCGGATACCCGACGCCTGCGCGCGCGAAGTGCGGACCCAGGCGCACCCGCGCCGCGCCGCCGTACTCGTCGAGGCGGCTCTCGACCGTCGGGGGTTCGTCGTCGGGTGGCGTCGTGGTCATGGCGGGGCGCTGCTCCTGCGCGACCGGCGCGCCCTGCGATCCGCACGCCGCGAGCGCGAGCGCGAGCACCACGACGCGGCGATCCATCGCGCGAGCATGCCGCGTCGCCCCGCGCCGCGCACGCCCGCAGTAGACTCGTCGCTG
>JAYTAJ010000962.1:0-3000 GCA_043737575.1 Myxococcales bacterium
AGCGCACGCTCATCGACTCGAGCGAGACCTGACCGGACGGACCGACGACGACGCCGCCGAGCGCGACCGGACCGGCGCGGCCGCGCCACGAGTCGGAGCGATGCTCTACAGCCCGCTGTGCGGCGCGCTGGGCGTCGCGTGCGCGGTCGCCGCGAGCTGAGCGACCGAGCGAAGTGAGGAAGCGAAGATTGGGTCTGGGAGTCGAGTCGGAATCGCAGTGCTGACCGACGCTCTGATCGCTTCGGTCAGGCTCCGCGGGCGATCGCGACCGCGAGCGGCACCAGCATCCACACCGCGAGCCACACCGCGAGCAGCGTGCGGCGCGCGCGCGCGACCGCGGCGGGCGCGATCGGCAAGGTCGCGGTGGAGCGCGGCAGCTCGAGGGGATCGCGACCGCTGGCGCGATACACCGTCACGCCGAGCGCGGCGAGCGCGAGCGCGAGGATGACGAGCCAGGTCGTGGCGTCGGGCCGCGCCAGGGCGACGATGAGGAGCGTGACGCCGCCGGCGGCGCCGCCGAGCGCGAACAGCGGATAGCGCCGTCGGGTCAGGCGCACCAGCCGATCGAGCACCTGGGCCGCGCCCGGATCGAGGCGCGCCGCGACCGCGCGCTCGAGGCCGGTGGCGGGATGGATGTCGAGGTGGGCGAGGATCTGCCGATCGAGGGCGGCGACCTCGCGCATCGCGCGCGGATAGATCCGCGGCGCGGCGACGGTGGCGGCGACGGCGGCGACGATCGCGGCGGCGACGACGACGACGATCACGATCGCGCCGCTCGGCTCGGCGACGGCGATCCAGCGCGCGGCGGCGACCACCGCGATCACGACCCCGGCGATCGTGAAGCCGGGCAGGGCGCCGAGCCAGGTCGTGGTCGCGACCTCGTACTCGCCGGCGAGGGCGCGGGTCGCGGCGCTGGCCTGACCCGACGCGACGACGTGGGCCGCGGCCAGGCACACCGCCGGGATCGTCGCGGTGGCGGTGACCGCGAGCGCGCCGACCACCGCGGCGAGGCGCGCGCCCAGCTCGCGATCGGCGATCGCCGCGATCACGACGGTCGGCGCCGCGACCACCACGCCGAGCGCGGCGCCGCGGGCCGCGCGCACCACCGCGACGTACCAGAGGGCGGCGCCCGCGATCGGCATGCGGGCGACCATCGACGCGTCGGCGCGCCAGAACATCCGCTGCGGCGTCGCGAGCATGGTCGGCACCAGCGCACCGAGCGCGACCGCGATCAGGTAGCCGACCCCGGGCGCGTCGCGGCCGCTGTCGAACCAGCCGCCGCGGTGCGCCGCCTCGGCCCCGAGCGCCAGTCCGACGACGATCGCGACGATCGCGGTGCCGGCGATCCGGCCGCTGCGCCGCCGCCGCTGGTCGAGATCGGCCCACGCCAGGAGCTGGCGTCCGTCGACGGTCACGTCACTCCGCGGTCGGCGACCGTCGCGACGTACAGCTCCTCGAGCGCGCCGACCCCGGTCGTGAGCTGCGCCGCCAGCGCGTCGCCCGCGAGATCGGCGACGATCTTGCCCTGATCCATCACGACCACGCGCGAGCACATCCGCTCGGCGACATCGAGCAGGTGGGTCGACATCACGATCGCGGCGCCGCGCGCCGACGCCGCGGCGAGGACCTTGCGGGCGCGGCGGGTCGCGTGGGGATCGAGGCCGTTCAAGGTCTCGTCGAGCAGCACCACCGCGGGCTCGGCGACCAGCGCCGCGGCGAGCCCGACCCGCTGCCGCATGCCGAACGACAGCTCGCGGCACGGCCGATCGGCGACCGCGGTCAGGCCGAGCTCGTCGAGCAACGCTCGCTCGGCCTCGCGGTCGGGCTGGCCGCGCACCGCGGCGATCATCGCGACGTGCTCGGCGATCGTGAAGTACTCGTACAGCGACGGCGGTTGATCGGCGAGCCCGAGCCGGCGCTTGGCGGCGATCGGATCGGCGGCGAGATCGACGCCCGCGATCTCGATCGTGCCGCGGCTCGGCCGCAGCCCGCCCGCGACCGCGAGCAGCGCGGTGCTCTTGCCGGCGCCGTTGGGGCCGAGCAGGCCGACGATCGCGCCGGCCTCGATCGTCAACGCCAGATCGTCGACGGCGACGCGGCGGCCGTACTGGACGGTCAGGGCGGTGATGCGGAGGGCTGGCACTGACTCTCGTCCCACGAGTAGACGACACGATATACGATCGCGGCGCTCGCGCGCGCGGCCACGACCACGCCGAGCCCGACCTGCTGCTCGCCTTCCTTGGCGATGCGCGATCCGCTGGAGTGGTACGCCAGCGTCCAGCACTTGCCGCGGTACAGGTGCTCGCGGGCGAGGATCTCGATCGCGCGGTCGCGCTGGTTGGCGAAGTGCAGCGTGATCTCCTCGACGATCCGGCTGCGATCGTCGTCGCGCTCGAACATCGTGCGGGTGCGGCGACCGGTGACGTCGGCGGCCTGGCCGACCGCGATCGCGGTGTAGCGCTGGGCGTCGTCGGCCGGCGGCAGGAGCTTGCCCTCGCCGCGCCACACCAGGCGGCCGTCGTCGCCGACCTCGAACAGCCGCACCGCGCCGGCCGGCAGCGGATCGCGGCTGATCGGCGACACGTCGAGCAGCACGCTCTCGTCGACGCGGGCCGGCCAGTCGGCGACGCCGTAGCTGGGATCGCCGAGCGGCACCATCGCGCCACCGTCGAGGCTGGTGCCGACCGGGTCGTAGACCAGCGCGGCGCGCAGCGCGATCGGCGTGGCGGGCAGGCCGAGATCGAGCCGCTGCTCGCCCGCCATCACCGCGAACCGGCCGGGGATGCGGATCAGGAAGCGCTCGTCGGGCAGCCCCGACGGGATCGCGATCGGTCGATCGCGATCGATCAGCGCGAACCGCGCGCGGTCCCAGCGGCGGCCGGTCTGGTTGTCGAGCGCGAGCGCGCCGTGCAAGCGGCCGCGGCCGCCGCCGTCCTCGACCAGGGTGTACGCGGTGTGCCAGCGCAGGTGCGTGGTCGGATAGCGCAGCTGGAGCGTGAC
>JAYTAJ010000963.1:0-2998 GCA_043737575.1 Myxococcales bacterium
GATCACCGACTCCTCCATCGCCAGCGGGATCGGCCGCGTGGTGCCGTCGAGCGCGGCGGCGTGGGGCTCGGCGTGCTCGGCCCGCGCGGCGGCGGCGAAGTCGAGGGTCGTCGACGTCATGCCGATCGGATCGAAGATCTTCGCCTGCATCGCCGCGTCGTAGGCGTCGCCGATCGATCGCTCGGGCGCGAAGGCGTGGGCCGCGGCGTAGCCACCGGCCGCGACCATCAGGTTCGAGTACTGATAGGTCGCGCCGAGCGCCGCGGTCGGCGCCATCGTCGCCATCGTCGCGATGCGCGCCTCGGGCGTGACGCCGCGCCACTCGAAGATGCCCTCCAGATCTTGCTGCGGCATGCCGCTGCACGCGCACGCCGAGTGCCACAGCACCAGCTGCCTGGTCAGCGCCGCGTCGCCGACCGCGAAGCTCGGCAACAGCGTCTGGAGCGGCGAGTCCCACCGCACCGTGCCGTCGTCGACCAGCGCCGCCTCCATCATCGTCGTGAGGCCCTTGGTCAGCGACGCGATCAGGAACAGCGTGTCGGGCGTGACCGGCGCGTCGCCGCCGAGGACGCGCACGCCGAAGCCGCGCTGGTAGACGATCGCGCCGCCCTGCACCACCGCCACCGCGGCGCCCGGCACCGCGAGCCGCGTCCACGCGTCCTCGAGGAAGCCGTCGAGGGCCGCGACGTCGAGGGGCCGCTGCGGCTGCCCCGCCAGCGACGACGGCGGCGGCGCGGGCGCGACCGCGACGGGCCGATCGCGGTGGCACGCCGCGATCGCGGCGGCGAGGAGGACGAAGGTCGCGCGGCGCGTCATGCGCGTGGGACACCCGCGCCCGACCGCGGTTGCGCTACCGTCGCGGCGATGGCGAAGAAGCTCGGCGGACTGTTCGCGGCCATGAAGGAGCAGGCCAAGCCGACCGTGGCGATCGCGGCCCAGGCGTTCGTCGTCGCGTGCGTCGAGTGCGGCGCGCCGCGCATCGACGGCTCCGACGCGCGGGCGTGTCGGTTCTGCGGCGGCAACATGATCTCGCGCGCGGCGTGCGGCGCGTGCGGCTACGGCATGAACCCCGACGCGGTGACGTGCCCGCAGTGCCAGGCGCCGCGATGAGCCCCGACCAGCGCTGGGACGCGTTCCTCGCCAAGATCCGCGAGCGCTCCGACGAGCTGCTCGCCGAGGCGGTCGCCGGCTCGGCCGAGTTCATCGATCAGCCCGAGTTCGATCAGAACGCGCTCGGCGTCTTGTGGTCGGCGATCCGCCACCGCCTGATCGAGCTGCGCGGCAAGATCAGCGACACCTGGAGCGAGCGCGTGATGGATCTGTTCACCGGCCCGGCCCAGGATCGCGCGCAGCGCCGCGGCGAGCAGCTCGCCGAGCAGCTCGAGCTCGACTTCGAGCGCGCCGAGGTCCGGGCCTGGGCCGACGTCGGCCGCTGGATCGCGCGGCGCGCCGCCGAGCTGCGCGTGACCGACGCGCCATGCCTGCGCTGCGGTGCGCGTCACTCGGTGGTCGGGATCCGGGCGACCTACGAGTGGACGTGTCCGAGCTGCCGCGCGACCGCGACGTTCCAGCCGAGCACCTTCGAGTACCAGCTGCCCGGCGCCGCCGACGCGATCGCGAAGGACCGCGCGTTCGACGCGGCGCTGGCGCTGCGTGGCGCCGAGCACGATCGTGACCAGCGCCGCGCCTACTGGCAGATCTATCTCGGCGCGGTCGCCGAGGTGTTGCCCGAGCGCGCCGCGACCCTCGCCGCCGACCTCGCGCGTCAGGTCGAGTGATATGCTGCGCGGGCGTCGCCAGACCCTCGGATGAGCATCACCACCACCTCGACGATGTCCCTCGATGGGTCGGAGCTCGCGCCGCCGCGGCCGCCGACCGCCGCGCTGCGCACGATCTATCCACCCGATCTGCGCGCGGTGTATCCGCTGTCGGGGCCGCCGGTCACGCTCGGCCGCCAGTCGGGCCACGACTGCATCGAGCTGGCGCACACGACGGTGTCGCGGCGCCACGCCCAGGTGTGGTGGGACGCCAGCGGCCACCACGCGGTGCGCGATCTCGGCAGCCGTCACGGCACCGTGGTCGGCAGCGCGACGCTGGTCGGCGCGGCGGTGCGGGCGCTGGTCGACGGTGACGTCATCCGCCTCGGCGACATGCTGGTGGTCTACGAGGTCGGCCCGCGCGACGACGGCAGCGCGGTCGATCGCGACGCGCTGCCCGGCACCGCGCCGTCGATGGTGGCGCTGCGCGCCCAGGTCGCGCAGGCCGCGACCGATCCCGCGCCCGCGCTCCTCCTCGGCGAGACCGGGACCGGCAAGGAGTGGATCGCGCGCGAGCTGCATCGCCTGAGCGGACGGCGTGGGCCGCTGATCGCGGTGAACTGCGCGACCCTCACCGCGCAGCTCGCCGAGAGCCAGCTGTTCGGCCACGTCAAGGGCGCGTTCACCGGCGCGTCGATCGACAACGACGGCTGGTTCCGCCAGGCCGATGGCGGCACCCTGTTCCTCGACGAGCTGGGCGAGCTGCCGCTCGACCTGCAACCCAAGCTCTTGCGCGTGGTGCAAGACGGCGTGGTGCAGCCGCTCGGATCGAACCGCGCGGTCGCGATCGACGTGCGGCTGTGCGCGGCGACCCATCGCGAGCTGGCCGACGAGGTCGAGCGCGGCGGGTTCCGCCGCGATCTGCACGCGCGGCTGTCGCGGGTCGTGCTGCGGGTGCCGAGCCTGCGGGCGCGGCGCGGCGATGTGCTCGATTGGATCGAGCGGCTGTGGCGCGCCTGGTTCCGCGACCGCGGCCGCAGCACGCCGACCCTGACCTGGAAGCCCGCCGCCGCCGCGCTGATCGTCAACCACTCGTGGCGCGACAACCTGCGCGGCCTCGATCGCCTGGTCCACGAGCTGGCGATGCGCGGCGCGTCGGCGACCGCGGTCGACGCCACCGATCTGCCGACCTGGCTGACCACCGCCGCGCCGCCGCCCGAGCGCGTCGCCGAGCCCGCGAT
>JAYTAJ010000964.1:0-2997 GCA_043737575.1 Myxococcales bacterium
GTTCATGATCGCGATCGCCGCGGCGCTGGCCGAGCGCGCGATCGCGACCCTGCGCTGGGAGATGCCGGCGATGACCGCGAAGCGCGGCCGCCCCGATCATCCGCGGGTGGTGCGGCCGCTGGCCCGCGCCGCGTGCGTCCACGCCGCCACCCTCGCGCCGGCGCTGCCGCTGGTCGCGGGCGGCAAGTCGATGGGCGGACGGATGACGTCGGAGGCCCACGCCGCCGCGCCGATCGCCGGGCTGCGCGGTCTGGCGTTCCTCGGCTTTCCGCTCCATCCCGCGGGCGCGCCGGCGATCACCCGCGCCGAGCACCTCGACGCGATCGCGGCGCCGATGCTGTTCGTGTCGGGCGCGCGCGACGCCCTGGCGACGCCCGCGCTGCTCGCGCAGGTGATCGATCGGCTCGGCGCCCGGGCCCGCCTGCTCACGATCCCCGACGCCGATCACGGCCTCGACGTCCCCAAGCGCGCCGGGATCGATCCGATCGCGATCGCCGCCGACGCGATCGCGACCTGGGCTACTTCGTCCCTTCCTTCAGGAACGTGAGCTGAGTCTTGGGCGCGGGCAGGCAGCCGTACTCCTCGATCAGCTTGTTGTCGTAGCGATCCGCCATCGCGATGAACGTCGCGACCCGGCTGACCAGCTCGTCGAGGTGCTCGTGGGCGAACACGTCCGACGCGTGCAGGGTCAGCGACAGCCGGATGATGTTGTCGTTCAGATCGAACGCGAACGGCGCGTGCTCGGCCGACAACAGGTAGCGGAACAGCTTGTCGAGGTGCTGCTTGCCCGGCTGCGCCAGCGCCGACATGAAGCACAGGTGCTCGGAGCAGCAGCTCCAGATCTGGATCGGCGCGCTGCCGCTGTAGAACGACCAGTTGAGCGCGCCGTGGCGGGCCAAGAGCGGATCGATGTCGGCGCGGGCCAGGCCGCCCTCGACGAACGCGACCACCGGGTGCTCCTCGGCGGCGTCGAAGTAGGTGCCGAGCTCGAGATCGTCGAGGTCGGAGCCGCAGCCGTCGCAGTAGCGCTGCGCCGACTCGAGCAGCGCCTCGCACGACGGACAGGTCACGCCGAACGCCGCGGTCTGGGTCGTGAAGCTGTCGACGAAGGCGCGGACGTCGGAGCCCGGGATGCCGAAGCCGACGTTGTCGGCCGACGACAGCTTGCAGGTCGTCACCGCGATCACCTGCTTGCCGTCGTCGATGATCGGGCCGCCGGAGTTGCCGGGGTTGATCGCGGCGTCGGTCTGCACGAAGCGCTGCTCGTCGAGGAGCTGGCTGGCGTGGGAGATGACGCCCTCGGTGAGCGACAGCGGCAGGCCGACCGGGAAGCCGATGATGCTGACCTTCTGCTTGGGCCGCAGGCCCTCGCTGGTCGCGACCTGGAGGACCTCCTCGGGCAGCGCGGTGGCGAGCTCGACGATCGCCAGATCGCGGCGGGGATGGATGCGGCGGACCGTGCCGAGGACGCGGCGGCGGTCGCGCAGCTCGACCGCGACCTTGCGGTACGGCGCGACCACGTGGCAGTTGGTGACCAGGAGATTCGGCGCGATCAGGAAGCCGGTGCCGGTGCCGCCGCCGGTGAAGACCTGAAAGACGCCCAGCTGCTCGATCGTCTCGGATGACTCGCTCATGACTGTGCCTCCGCGTCGTCGTCGTCGTCGTCGTCGTCGCTGAACTCCTCGACCAGCGCCCGGGCGTGGGTGACGAGCAAGGTCGCCGCCTCGCGCCACGGCTTGTCCGAGGCGGCGGCGAGGCCGGCCTTCATCTGGTCGCGGATCTCGTCGGGCCACGCGTGGGTGGCGAGCAGGTAGTAATAGGTGCCGGTCAGCGCCAGCGCCGCGTCGATCGAGTGGCCCGACGCGCGGTACTTCTCGATGGTCTCGAGGTAGTGGCACGGGCCGAAGAAGCCGGCGAGGCGCGCGGGCGTACCGTCGGAGTGCGGGCTGAGCGCGTGCTCGACGTGGCCGAGGCTGGCGCCCAGCTCGTCCTTGTCGATCGCGCTCATCTCCTTGGCGAACTTCGCGAGCGTGGTCTCGCGCTTGCGGGCGTCGACGTCGGAGTCGTTGAAGGTCCGGGCCGCCTCGAGGAGCCGCGGCAGCAGGCTGCCGGCCAAGGGCAGCGCGAAGCGGATGCGGCTCACCGCGAACGACGTGACCTCGTTCAGGAACCACGGCGACCGCTTGCGCAGCGCCTCCTTCACCAGCTCGTCGACGTCGCGCCAGTGAGCGCGCCAGATCGCCTCGGCGCGGCCGAGCTCGTCGTCGTCGAGGGCGACGAACGCGCCGCGATCGAGCGGCGTCACGCCGAACTGGCTGACCATCCAGTCGTCGTGCTGATCGGCCTCGACCGGCATGCGCCGCAGCACCTCGAGCAGCTTCTGCGGGTGCAAGGCCGACAGCCGCTCGGCGAACTCGAGGTGGACGTCGTCGCCGCGCAGCCGGGCCTGGTACAGCTGGCCGGTGCTGTTGATCCGCTGCAGCAGGTAGCGCAGCGCCGCGACGCCACCGCCGCCCGCTGGCAACCGCACCATCGGCACCGACACGAAGCAGATCCCGTCGTCGATCCGCACCGTGACTCGCGACGAGCCCTGGACGAACGAGAACGGCTGCGCCAGATCCGGCGCGTCGCCGTCGGGGAACAGGTGGCGGAACACGGTGTGGACCGCGTCGAGGTGGGCGCCGTCGCCGTGCTGGTCGGCGGCGGCATCGAGCAGGTGATAGTCCAGGGTCCGCGCCACCGCGTCTCGGCGGATCGGCGGCGCGTAGGTCAGCGACGAGATGCTCATGGTTCTCCCGGGGTGGGTGGCGAGTCTCGATAGTAGAGCCAGCTCGGCGCGAACGTGACAGCGCCCAACCGACTTCCTTGACACCCGCGATCCGGTGGGCAAATCATGGCCGCGTGTGGTCGAGCTACTCGCCGCGGCACGCCGCCAGCCTCCTCGGGATGCCCGAGTCGACGGTGCGGAGCTTCGCGCGGGCGGGCGTGATCGGCGCG
>JAYTAJ010000965.1:0-6816 GCA_043737575.1 Myxococcales bacterium
TCGCGCGCGTTCCGATCACCACGACACCGGAGCCGCCGATCGAGCCTACCTTCGATGGCAACCCGTTCGGCGGTGGCTGCTGACCAAGTCGGGAGCGCCAGGAGCACGATCGGCGCGCGGCGAACACGCGCTGGGCCCCCCGCGGCGTGACAAGAGCGCGGGAGAGACTCTCCGGAGCCGGGTTCCGGAGAATCCGAGACCGAAGCGGGAAATAGGGGGCCGCGCGGTCATAGCTCAAGTCCTGATTCTCCCCGGGAGAGCCAGAGAGTGCGCCGGCGCAGCCGCCTGAGTACCACTCAGCACGAGGGCCGCGCGACGCGAGGACGAAAGATTCCGCGCGGTTCCGGACGCCAAAAGACCCCGAAGCTTGCGCTTCGGGGTCTCAGTGGCGGAGCGGACGGGACTCGAACCCGCGGCCTCCGGCGTGACAGGCCGGCGTTATAACCGACTTAACTACCGCTCCAGAAAGTGATGCTAGTTGTCAGGTGCTCGTAGGCGGAGCAGGGTTCGAACCTGCGACCACTGCCTTGTAAGGGCAACGCTCTTCCGCTGAGCTATCCGCCCGCGTTGCGGCGAGAGGTGGCGAGGTTCTATGCGACGGCCAGAGTGGTGTCAAGACCCGGGGCCACGATCGACCGCGGGGGCGTCGAATCAGTCGATCGGGCGCGTGCCGATGGAGGCGGTGGGGCTGACGACGGTGGCGGTGATCGTGGGCGGGATGGCGGCGCTGGCGTTGACGCGGATGCGGCCGGCGGAGGCGCCGCCGCCGCCGGTGCCATCGACGCCGCCGCGGCCCTCGGTCTGGAGCAGGATGAGGGTCGCGAGATCGGCGGCGACGCCGCCGCGGCCGCCTCGGCCATCGTTCATGCCGGGGCCGTCGCCGGAGCCGCCGGCGGCGCGCGATGCGCTGCGGTTGCCGGCGTCGCCGACGTTGGCGGTGCGGCCGCTGCCACCGCCGCCGCCGTTGGCGGTCACCTTGGCGGCGCCGCCGATGGTCACGAACGGCGCCTCGAGGAGGATCGCGCCGCCGCCGCCGCCGCCGCCGCCGCCGTACCAGAGCTCCGAGCCTTCGCCGCCGAGGCCGCCGGCGTAGACGTCGGCGATGCCGCTGATGGTGAGCGAGGTCAGCGAGGTGAGCTGGAGCGCGCCGCCGCCGCCGCCGCCGACCACGCCGCCGATGGGCGTGCCGGTGCTGTCGTAGCCGCCGCGGCCACCGCCGCTGCCGCCCTGGAGCGGGATGAGCGTGGCGTCGGGGCACGATGTGATCGCGGTGGCCTCGCCGCCCAGGGCGGTGGCGTCGCCGCCGTTGGCGCCAGGCGTGCTCATGCCGCCGCCAGCGCCGCCGGTCTCCTCGGTGTTGGGATGGTAGACGCCGTTGCCGCCGGGCGCGCAGCCGGTCGCGACCGCGGCGCGGGTGCCGCCGCCGCCGCCGCCAGGACCGGCGCACTCGCGACAGGGCGCGAAGCTGGCGGCGGTGTGGCCGGCGCTGGCGTCGATGGCGCCGGTCACGGTGATCGCGCCGCGCGCGAGCACGATCGCGGCGCGCGGACCGACGAAGCGCAGCGTGCCATGGAGCGCGATGCTGGCGCCGCCGTTGACGGTGACCGTGGTGACGCCCCAGATCGCGAGGCCGGGTCGACCGGCCTGATCGGGGCGGCGAAACGAGATGCCGCTGACGACGCCGTCCCCGGCGGCGCGCACGACCAGCGGCGGCGTGCCGACGCTGGCGCTGTCGAAGCTGTCGATCGAGCCGTCGGCGGTGTCGAGCACGAACAGCCGACCGGGCGACACGTCGAGCGCGGCGGTGACGCCGGCGAGATCGGCGGAGGTGGCGCCGTTCGACGGCGAGAACACGCGGCAGTGCGGCCCGGGCGTGAGCGAGCAGCCCTGGGCGCAGACCTCGATGACCGGCCCGCTGGGGCCGCAGGTGGTGAGGACGGTGTTCGTCACGTCGCAGCCGGCCACGCACGCGGGCATCGCGTCGATCGCGATCGCGTCGATCGCGGCGTCGGGTACGGCGCTGCTGTCGTCGGGCGCGGCGTCGATCGGATCGAGCGGTGCGTCGATGGACGGCTCGTCGCCTCCGCTCGGATCGAACGAGCAGGCGGTGACGATCGCGAGCAACCCGGCCCAGGCATGGCGCATGGGCGGCGCTATATCACGGCGTCTCGCGCGGTCGGTCGCGGACTAGCGCGACCGCGGGCGACGGCCGCTCGGACGCTTGCGCGCGGTGCTGGCCCGCGCCGCGCGGGTGGCTCGGGTCGCGCGCGCGGCCCGCGGTGGCTTGGCGGGCGGGCTGGCCTTGGCGTCGAGCTTGTCGAGGCGCTCGCGCAGCGCGGCGGTCGACGACTTCAGCGCCGCGAGATCGTCGCGCAGCCGGTTCAGCTCCTCGCTGGTGCCGCCGGCGTCTTGCAGATCGCGCGCGATCTCGCGACCGCGGCGGCGCAGCCGGCCGTCGAGCTCGCGCTGCACCAGCCGCTCGATCGCGGGCAGCGCGGTGCGATCGCCCCAGGTGCCGAGCGCCTCGAGCGCGGCCGACTGCACGCGAAAGTCGGGATCGGCGAGCAGCTCCTCAATGCGCTCGCGGGCCCGCACCGCGTCGCGATCGCGGCGGCCCTTGCACAGCGACGCCAGCGCGCCGAGCGCGGCGCGCCGCCCCTGCGAGGCGTGGCCCCAGCTGGCGCCCGCCACCAGCAGGTCGGTGGCGCTGTCGTCGCGCGCCTCGGCGAGGCCGCGGTACGCGTGCTGGCGGATCACGTCGGTGTACGACGGCCGGTTGGCGGCCTGGCGCAGCACCGCCGACGCTTGAGCGGCGCGGGTCTTGCCGAGCGCGAGGCAGGCCTCGGCCTCGACGAAGTAGCTGTCGTCGCCGCGCTCGATCAGATCGGCGAGCACCGCCGCCGCCTTGACGTCGTGACGGAACTCGCCGAGCGCGCGCACGATCGGCCGGCGCGCTCGAGGATGGGCCTCGGTGATGAGCGCACGGATCAGCGCGTCGCGCGCGGCCTCGGTGCGCATGGTCGCCAGCCCGGCGGCGGCGGCGCCGCGCACCGCCCAGAACGGATCGCCGCCGAGCGCCTTCACCAGCGCGTGCAGCGCCAGCGGGCCGCCCTTGCCGCCGAGCGCGCGCGCGGCGTAGCTGCGATCGAGCGCGAGCCGCGCCCCGGCCAGCTCGGCGGCCCACAGCCGCGGGCTCTTGTCGGTCTCGACCGCGGCGAGGTTGGTGCGGCCGGGATCGAGGAGGAACTGGGTCGGCTCGGTCGCGACCGGGAAGTAGAACACCTGCTGCTTGTCGATCAGCTCGATCGATCGCTCGAGGCGCTCGCCGCCGACCACCAGCTCGACCTTCGCCTGCAGCCGGAACAGCGGCGTCTTGCCCTCGACCTTCTGGGTCTGCTCGACCCGCAGCTCGGCGAGCTTGGCCTCGGCGTCCCAGGTCATCGCGACCTTCAGCTCGGGGTGGCCGGCGCCGTCGATCACCCACTGGCTGAAGAACCAGTCGAGCACGCGGCCGGTGGCGTCCTCGACGGCGCGCGCCAGATCGCGGGTCTCGACCGCGCCGTGGCGGTGCTTGCCGAGGTAGTGGCGCAGGCTCTTCCAGTAGTCGTCGTCGCCGAGCACCTGCCGCAGCATGTGCAGCACCCGCCCGCCCTTCTCGTACAGGTGGTGATCGAAGATGTCGATCGGCTCGTCGTAGAGCTTGGTCGCGATGGTGCGGCGGTAGCGGCCGCCGTCCTCGCCGAAGTACATGTCGGCCCACTCGTCGAGCTCGAGGTCGGCGGCGTCGCGGCCCTCGTGATGCTCGCGCCAGATGTACTCGGCGTAGGTCGCGAAGCCCTCGTTCAGCCAGCCCTCGCCCCAGTCGCGGCAGGTGACGAGATCGCCGAACCACTGGTGCGCCAGCTCGTGGGCGACCAGCGCGTCGACGTCGTGATCGATCGCGGCGCGCTCGTCGAGCAGCACGCTGTCGGTGAGCGTGGTCGCGCTGGTGTTCTCCATGCCGCCGAAGATGAAGTCGGCGACGAACACCTGGGCGTAGCGGCGGAACGGATACGGCACGCCGAAGCGCTGCGAGAACAGCTCGAGCATCGCGGGCGTGCGCGCCAGCGTGCGCTTGGCGTCGGCCTCGCGGCCGCGCACCGCGTGGTAGGTGACCGGGACGTCGCGCCAGTGATCCTCGACGGTGCCGAGCTCGCCGGCCGCGAGCGTGATCAGGTAGCAGGCGTGGGGCTCGTCGAGCCGCCAGTGCATGGTGCGGCGATCGCCGGCCAGGTGATCGTCCTGCAGCACGCCGTTCGAGATCACGTGCCAGCGCGCCGGCACGTTGGCGATGACCTCGCTGGTCGCCTTCTCGTGGGGCGAGTCGACGCACGGAAACCAGTAGCGCGAATCCTCGTCCTGGCCCTGGGTCCACGCCATCGACGGCTTGTCGGGGTAGCCAGGATCGGGCGCGGTGAAGTACAAGCCGCGGCGCGGCCGGGTCGAGTAGTCGATCGCGAGCGTGATCGTCGCGCCGGCCGGGCGCGCGCCGTCGAGGTCGACGCGGAGCTGACGCCCGTCGTTGGTGAACTCGCGCGCGGTGACGCCTTCGCGCACCGCGGTGATCTCCAGCTCGACGGCGTCGAGGCGGACGCTGGTCAGCTCCGACGCGATCACGGTGGCGGTGATCGTCGCGGTGCCGCGCAACGTCCGCGTCGGTGGATCGAGCGTGACGTCGAGCAGGTAGTGCTCGACGTCGATCGGACGATCGGGAGCGTAGCGAGACCGGGTGCCTGGAAGCGCGAACTCGCGGCTCATGGGCCGCGACGGTCGCACGGGCCTCCCGGCTCGACAAGCGCGCGGGCTACTGGCCGGCCGTGGGCGTCTGCGGCGCGGCGGGGCCACCGAGCTGGCCGGTCAGGATGCAGCTGCCGAACTCCTTCATGCTCGACGAGCCGGTGGCGCAGCCGAGCAGACGCTGGGCGCCCGCGCCGATCGAGTCGATGGCCTGGTTGCCGTCGAGCTTGACGTCGACGTTGGCGTTGACGCCGGCGCCGCCAGCGACGGTGTCGAGCTCCGAGGCATCGATGGTGGCGAAGGCGTTGGACGCGGTGGTGGTCAGTGCGGTGGACATGGTGGCTCCTGCGGCTGGGTGGGAGTGAGGTGGAGGACGAGCCGACACAGAGCAGGCGGCGTGCCAGCGCCGACGCTCGCGAAACTCCACGGGCGCCCGTCGTCGAGCCGAGGCCCCGACTCCCCGATCGTCAACCGCAGGTAGCGATCACGGGCACGCGCCCCCGCCCGCGACCCAGGTCGCGAACGCCGCGACGAACGCGTCGTGCGCGAGCGGCGGCTTGGTGCGCTGGCCGCCCGGGCTCCAGCCCCACAGCACCAGCGCGTCGTGGGCGACGTGGTCGAGGAGCTGCGCGAGCGTCTTGCCGTGGTTGCGCTCGGGATCGCGGAGCTGCTCGCACAGCGCGGTGACGGTCTTGCCCTGGAACACCATCGGGAACGCCTTGGGCGGCAGATCCCAGCTGGGCGCGCCGGGCGGCCCACCGGCGACGCCGACCGCCTCGGAGTTGCGGGTCTGGTGGCAGGTCGCGCACGGCAGGCCGGCCTCGGTGCTGGCGCGGGAGATGAACATCGCGTGGCGGCGGCCGCTGTCGCCTTGCAGCGGCGCGTCGCCGATCGGATGACAGTTGCGGCAGCGCGGCGACTGCAGCACCTTCGCGACGTCGACGAACGCGCGCTTGCCGGCCGCGATCTGCGCCGCGGTCGGCTGGCGGTCGTCGGCGCGCACCGCCACCGCGATCACCGCGAGCGGTCCGAGCACGATCGCGATCGCCACGATCACCGGCTTCATCATCGCTGACCTCGCTCGTTCCACGCCCGCTGCAGCGGCAGGCGCCGCAGCCGGATCTGGGTCGCCGCGAAGATCGCGTTCGCCACCGCCGGCGCGATCGGCGGCAGCCCGGGCTCGCCGGCGCCGGTCGGCGCGTCGGTGCTGTCCATGATCTGCACGACGATCGCGGGACACTCGTGCATGCGCAGCGCGCGGTAGCTGTGGAAGTTGTCCTGCTGGATCACGCCGTCGACCAGCGTGATCTCCTGATCGAGCGCGGCCGACAGCCCGAACACGACCGCGCTCTCCATCTGGGCGCGGATGCCGTCGGGGTTGACCGCGACGCCGCAGTCGATGACGACGTAGACCTTCTGCACCCGGATGCGGCCGTCGACGATCGCGACCTCGGCGACCTCGGCGACCTCGGACTCGAACGACGTGTGGCGGGCCAGGCCACGGCCGACGCCGTCGGGCAACGGCGTCCCCCACCCCGCCAGCGCGGCGACCGCGTCGAGCACGCGCAGCGATCGCGAGCCGGGCGCGAGCATCTGGCGGCGAAACGCCAGCGGGTCGGCGCCCGCGGCGTGGGCCAGCTCGTCGACGAAGCTCTCCATCGCGAAGCCGTTGAACGAGTGCCCGACCGAGCGCCACGACGACACCGGCAGCTGGGTCCGGATCGGCGAGAACTCGACCTTCAGGTTGCCGATGCGGTACGGCGTCTCCTTCACGCCCTCGGTCGCGAAGAGGTCGGCCATCGTGTTGGTGCCGAACATCGCGAGCGCCGAGTCGACCATCACGTCCTGCAGCGGCCTCGGCAGCCAGCTCGGCATCACCGCGCCGGCCATGGCCTTCGAGTCGAGGATGATCGACTGACCGAGGGTGTGACTGCCGAGCGCGATCGCCACACCGTCGCGCACCGCGCCGCGCATGAACGCCGCGGTCTGCGGTCGGTAGAAGCCCTGCGTCAGATCGCTCTCGCGAGTCCAGGTCAGCTG